>SXOM01000356.1 GCA_005776735.1 Pseudomonadota bacterium | reverse complement strand
TCGAAGTGGTGGTGGATGGGCGCCATCAGGAAGATGCGCTGGCCGGTGCGCTTGAACCACAACACCTGCAGGGTCACCGAGAGCGCCTCCATGACGAACACTCCGCCAACCACGGCGAGCAACAGCTCCTGCTTGATGAACACCGACAACGACCCGAGCGCGCCACCGATGGCGAGCGAGCCGACGTCGCCCATGAAGATCTGCGCGGGGTAGGCGTTGTACCAGAGGAAGCCCAGGCCGGCGCCGATCATGCCCATGCAGAACACCGCCAGCTCCCCGCCGCCCTCCACGTAGGGGATGCGCAGGTAGGAGGCGAATTCGCTGTGACCGGCAACGTAGGCGAGCACGCCCAACGTGCCGACGCTGGTGATCGTGGTGCCGATCGCGAGCCCGTCGAGACCATCGGTGAGGTTCACGGCGTTGGACCAGCTTGTCACGAGGAACACCCCCCAGAGGACGTAGAGCCACCCGAGCCAGGGGGGAGCGCCGTCGAAGAGCGCGGCGAGGTCGAAGACCGCGTGCTTGTAGAAGGGGACGTGGAACGTGGCGTCCATCAGGCCGAGCCCGTACGCGCCGCCGAAGACCAGCCCGCCCGTGAGGACCTGGCCGAAGATCTTGTAGCGACCCGCGAGGCCGTCGCTGGATCGCTCCATCACCTTCTTCCAGTCGTCGACGAACCCGATGACGCCGCAGGCGAGCGTGACCGCGAGCACCAACCACGGGAGCGGCTCGTCCAGCCGCGCCCACAACAGCGTCGAGAACGCCACCCCGGCGAGCATCACCAGGCCCCCCATCGTGGGCGTGCCCACCTTGCTCTCGAGGTGCTCGGAAGGGCCGTCGGCCCGGATGATCTGCTCCATCTTCTTCTTACGCATCCACTCGATGAACGCCGGGTAGAGCGCGTAGCAGAGGATGAGCGCCGTCATCATGGCACACGCCGACCGGAAGGTGACGTAGCGGAAGACGTTGAACGGCCCGCCGAGCGGGATGAGCAGGTGGTACAGCATCTCAGGCCCTCCGGGCGGCGCGGAGCCGCTCTACGACACGTTCCATCCGCACCCCGCGGCTCCCCTTCACCAGCAGCGAGTCGCCGGCGCGAAGCTGAGTCGCGAGCGCTTGGGCCAGCGAATCTGCGTCCGGGAAGGCCACCACAGGCGGCACGGCCGCCGAGGTCATGCGCGGTCCGGTGACCAAGACGCCGTCGAGCCCGAGCTCGACCGCCTCCGCGAGCACGGCGGCGTGGGCTTCTGCTTCGGCCTCCCCGAGCTCCAACATGTCCCCGAGGGCGGCGAAGCGCCGGCCTCGGAGGGCCGCCACCGTGCGCAGCGCCGCGACCATGCTGACCGGGTTGGCGTTGTACGCATCGTCGAGCACCGCGACGCCGCCGATGTCCTCGACGCGGTTGCGCATCCCCTCGGGCTGGAACCGCGAGAGCGCGGGGCCGAGGGTGTCGACCGGCACGCGCAGCGCAAAGGCGACGGCCGCGGCCGCCGCCGCGTTGATGGCGAGGTGGGCGCCGGGGACGTCCAGGGTGACACGAACCGCGCCGTCCGGCGTCTCCAGCCGCAGGCGGGTCTGCAGGCGATCTCCGTCGACGGCCACGTCCGTGAGGCGGATCATCGCCTCGGGGGTGGTGCCGTAGGTGACGACGCGAACTCCGGGCGGGTGCGGCATGGCCGCGATGCGCGGATCGTCGAGGTTCACGCACAACACGTCGCCCGGATGGGCGCCGTCGAACAGCTCCTGCTTGGCCCGCGCCACGCCGTCGATGCTCCCGCACCCTTCGACGTGGGCTGCGCCCACGTTGGTCACGAGCCGCACCGTCGGCCGCGTGATGCCCTGGAGCAGGGCGATCTCACCGAGGTGGTTCATCCCCATCTCGACCACCATCGCGTCGGCGTCGGGAGGGGTACCACACAACGTCAGCGGGAGCCCGATGTGGTTGTTGAGGTTGCCCTGGGTGTGATGCACCGCGCCGAGCGCCCGGAGCACCTCGACCACCATGACCCGGGTGCTCGTCTTGCCGGCGCTGCCGGTGATGCCCACGACCGGGCCGTCGAAGCGGTCGCGCGCGTGGCGGGCGAGGTCCTGCAACGCGACCAGGGTGTCGCGCACCCGCACGAGGCCCGTGGTCCACCCGCTCGGCGGTTCGCGGCTGATGACGACGCCGGCGGCGCCGGAGGCCGCGGCGACGCGGAGAAAGTCGTGGCCGTCGAACTTGTCGCCGCTGAGCGCGAAGAACCAGCTCCCGGGGGCGACGCGCCGGCTGTCGGTGCCGACCGGCCCGGCGGGCCCGTCGTGGAGGCGCTCCCCGCCGGTCGCGGCGGCGATGGTGGCGGCGTCGAAGATCATGCGAGTTCCTGTCGCGCGACGGCGCGGTCGTCGAAGGGGAGGCGCGCACCGGCCACCTCCTGGTAGGTCTCGTGGCCTTTGCCGGCGATGAGCACGACATCGCCGGGCACCGCGAGCGTGAGCGCGCGCCGGATGGCGGCCGCACGATCGAGGATCACCTCGTACGGGGCGGTGCCGAGGCCGGGGAGGATGTCGGCCACGATGCCAGCGGGGTCCTCGGTGCGGGGGTTGTCGCTGGTGACGAGGGCGAAGTCGGCGCCGGCGGCCACCGCGGCCCCCATGAGCGGGCGCTTGCCGCGATCCCGATCGCCGCCGCACCCGAAGACACAGAGCAGGCGACGCGGCCCCAGGCGACGCAGCTCGGCGAGCACGCGGCTCAGGGCGTCGTCGGTGTGTGCGTAGTCGACGTAGACGCCGAACCCGCGCGCGTTGGGCACCGCCTCGAGGCGCCCAGGCGCGCCGACGGCGGAGGCGAGACCGCGCAGGGCGACGTCCAGGTCGATTCCCAACGCGAGCGCAGCCCCGAGCGCCCCGAGCGCGTTCTGGAGGTTGTGCTGCCCCACCAGCGGGAGGTGGAGCACCCCGCCGCCCCGCGGGGTGTGCACCTTGGCGTCGATCCCAGCCCAGCTCAGGCGGACGTCGAACGCGCGCAGGTCGGCGGGCCCGGAGGTGGAGTACGTCCACACCGGGTGGTGCGCGGGCCGCATCTGCGCGTGCGCCGGATCGTCGGCGTTGAGCACCGCTGTGCCGTCGAGCAGCTCGTGGAACAGGCGCGCCTTGGCCGCGGCGTAGGCCTCCATCGTGCCGTGCCAGTCGAGGTGATCGCGCGTCAGGTTGGTGAAGACCGCCGCGCGGAACGGCACCGCGTCGCACCGCCAGGCGGCGAGGCCGATGCTCGACGCCTCCAGCGCGCAGAGGCCCACCCCCGCGTCGCGCATCCGGGCCAGCAGGCCTTGCAGCGCCGGCGCGGTGGGGCTCGTGTGGCTGGCCGCGAGCTCGAGCTCGCCCACGAAGTTGCCGGTCGTCCCGACGATGCCCGGCACCCGACCGGCGGCGCGCGCGATGGACGCGAGCAGGAAGGTCGTGCTCGTCTTGCCGTTGGTTCCGGTCACCGCGACGGTGGGCACCGAGCGCCCGGGAAAACCGAGCGCCGCGGCGCACGCGGGCGCGAGCGCACGGCGCGTGTCGGGGACGCGGACCAGGGCCACGCCGGGGCGCAGCGCGAGGTCGTGCTCGGCCACCACCGCTGCGACCTCGATGGCGCCGGCCCGATCGTGCCCGTCGACCCGCGCGCCGCGCAGCGCGACGAAGACGTCGTCGGTGCCGACCTCGTCATCCCGGTCGGACACCCGCCCCACGTGTCGGCCCGGCACGCCACGCACGAGCACGGCGCCAGGCACGGCGGACACGAGGTCGGCGAGCGTCATCGGCGGGGGGGAGGCAGGGAGGGGGGCAGAGGAGGGAGGAGGTCTTCCGGGTGGGGCCGCCCTGCGGGGTGCGAGGGGGATTCGGCGGCGGACTCGGCCTGGTCGACGGCTCGGGGCGTGGTCGTGGGGAACGACCGGAATGCCCAGGGGGGAGAGCCGGCGGGAGGCCGGGGGGCGCGGCGGGGAGCCGCACCCGGGCCCGCCATTCTGGCGGACCCACCCGGAAGACACGGGAGCTGGAAAAGAGTCAGTTGAGGTGGAGCACGACGCGCTGGCCCGGCGAGAGCGCCGTGCCGGCGAGCGGCTCCTGGCCGACCACGCGGCCGGAGCCCTGGAGCTCGAGCTCCACGCCGGCCGGCGCGAGCGCGGCGAGGGCCGCCCGCGCGGAGCGGCCCGAGAGGTCGGGCAGTACCCAGGTGCCGGTGGCGTCGACGCCGACCTCGATCGGCGTGACGGGAAGGGCGGAGACGAACGCCTCCTTCTTCCGGGGCGCCTTCGGCACCGGCGGCGGCGCTTCGGGATCGACCGGGATGCCCGGCGCAGGCTCGACGACGAGGCCAGGGTCGTCGGGGGGGACGCCGAGGTAGCGCATGGTGAACGCGCCGATGGACGCGAAGACCGGGGCGGCGACGATGCCGCCGTACTTGGAGCCGACGGTCGGCGTGTCGACGACGACCGCGACCGCGATCTCCGGGCGGTCCGCGGGCACGAACCCCACGAACGACGAGACGCGCTTGGTCGGGCTGTAGCCGCCGTTCTCGACCTTCTGCGCGGTGCCGGTCTTTCCGGCGACGCGGTAGCCGGGCACCCGGGCGCGCGTCCCGGTGCCGTGGTCCTCGGTGACCGTCTCCATCATGCGGGACATCAGCCGCGCCGTCTCCTCGGAGATGACGCGGCGGTCTTCGCGCGCTTCGCGCAGCATCTCGACCTCGCCGCGACGGTCGAGCACCGCCTCGACGAGCCGCGGCGACATGCGCACCCCGCCGTTGGCGAGCACGGCGATGCCCGCGGCGAGCTGGACCGGCGAGGCGGTGACCCCCTGGCCGAACGAGGTGGTCGCCAGCTCGATGGGCTTGATGTTGGACGGCGAGCGCATGGCGCCCGACACCTCGCCGGGGAGGCCGAGGCCGGTGCTGCGGCCGAAGCCGAAGTCCTTCAGGTACTTCAGGGTCTTGTCGGCGCCGAGCATGAAGCCGAGCTTCGCGGCGCCGATGTTGGAGCTGTACTTGATGACCTCGGTGACCGAGATGACCCCCTTCGGGTGGTCGTCCTTGATGGTCTTGGTGCCGACCGTCCAGCCACCGAGCTCACAGTCCACCATCGAGGTCGGGGTGACGAGGCCCTCTTCCATGGCCGCGGCCGCCACGAAGGGCTTGAAGACGCTCCCGGGCTCGACCTGGTCCATCGCCGGGCGGTTCTTGAAGTCCTCCTGGACCTGGCGCGAGTCGCCGTCGTTGGGGTTGCCCGACGGGCGCGACGCCATCGCGAGGATTCCGCCCGTGCGCACGTCGATGACCACCGCCATCGCGGCCTCGGGCTGGGAGAGCGCCATGGCCTCGTCCAGCGCGCGCTCGGCGGCGTACTGGATGGACGCGTCGATGGTGAGCTGCACGCTGTGGCCGGCGTTCACCGTCTGCGCAGCGTCGAGGCCGCCGTCGATCACGCGGCCCTTGCGGTCCTTCTCCTGGAGCACCCGCACGGTCTCGCCGCCGAGCTCCTTGTTGAGCACCTTCTCGAGGCCGGCGGCACCGTCGTCGAAGTTGTCGGTGTAGCCGACCAGGGGCGCGGCGAGGTCGCGCCCCGGGTACACGCGCACCGGCTCCTCGACGAGCCAGAGCTGGTCGCGGCCCAGTCCCTCGACCAGCGCCGCAGCGTCGTCGGGGTCGAGCGCGTCGCCCAGGCGCACCTCCTGGAGCTTCTTGCCGTGGTGGAGCCCGAAGCGGCCCCGCACCCACTCTTCGCTGCGACCGGTGGCCGCGACGATGGCGGGCAACCGGCGATCGAGCTCCTCGGCCGGGAGCTTGGCGGGGTTGGCGTACAACGACGGGAGGTTGACCGTCGCCGCGAGCACCCGCCCGTTGCGGTCGACGATGGCCCCGCGCCGCCCACGCATCTCGACCGCGAAGCGGAACTGTTCCCGCCCGCGGGCTTCGAGGCGCTCGTCCGGCACGCCCATGACCCACGCGGCGCGCAGCGTGAGCCCGACCAGCAGGAGCGCGAGCCCGCCGAAGCTCAGCCCCGCCCGCGCCCGCGACTCGGCGAGGATCGCCTGCTCGTCGACCGCGGTGGGCCGACGGGGCGCGAGGGTGGCCCACCACCCGGCCGCCCGGTGACGTGCGGGCGGGCGCTTCACGGGGCCTCCGCCGGGCGCGCCGTGGCGGCCACGTCGACCACCGCTTCGGGCGCGACGAGATCGAGCCCGACGGCGAGCGCCCCGAGGCGACCGGGGGCGCGCAGCATCGTGCGCTCGACCGCGAGACGGTCGCGCTGGGTCTGCGCACGGACCAGCGCGCTGCGGGCCTGGTCGAGCTCGAGCGCGGTCTCGCGGACCTGCGTACGCGTCCACAAGTGCACCGACGCCGCCGCGGTGACGAACAGGAGCACGCCGAGCACGCGCAGGAGCGTCCGCACCTCGGGCGCGGCGGCGCTGAGGCCGGGGAGGGCGACGGGTCGGGCGCGCAGGTCGGTCGTGGAGCTCATGCGATCCTCTCGAGCGCGCGCACCCGGGCGGACCGGGCGCGGGGGTTGGCGTCGTCGTCGCCCTTGCGGGCCTTTCGTTCGACCAGGCGGAAGCCGGGGGTGTGCACGGCCCGGCCGAAGAGATCGCGCTCCCCACCCTCGCCGGCAAGTTCGCGAAAGCGAAGCTTGACCGCCCTGTCCTCGAGGGAGTGGAAGCTGATCACGACGAGCCTCCCGCCGGGAGCGAGACACTCGGGGAGCGCCGCGAGCGCACGCTCGAGCTCGCCCAGCTCGTCGTTGACGTGGATGCGCAGCGCCTGGAAGGTGCGCGTGGCGGGGTGGATGCGGCCGTCGGCCGGGACCACCGAAGCGACCAGCTCGGCGAGCTGCCGCGTGGTGCGCAGCGGCTCGACCTCGGGCTCGGCACGCCGGGCCACGATCGTGCGCGCGATGCGTCGGGACGCACGCTCGTCGCCGTAGCGCCAGAGTACATCCGCAAGCTCGTCGGCACCGACGTGATCGAGCCAGGCCCACACCGGCTCGCCGACCGTAGGATCCATCCGCATGTCGAGCGGGCCGACGGCCCGGAAGGAGAAGCCGCGCTCGGGGCGGTCGAGCTGGGGCGAGGAGACGCCCAGGTCGAGCAGGATGCCGTCGGCGCGACGTCCGCCCAAGAGCGCCGGCAACGCCGAGAAGCGGGCGTGGTGGAGCTCGACGTCGGGGCCGAGCCGCGCCCGAGCCGCTGCGAGCGCGTCGGGATCGCGGTCGGTGCCGACGAGGCGGCCGCCGGCGGCCAGGACGGCCGAAGCGTGGCCGCCCCACCCGAGCGTACCGTCGACGTAGAGGCCCCCCGGGCGGACCGCGAGGAGCTCCACGACCGACTCGAGCAGGACCGGGACATGGGGCGACTCATCCACCCGCCCCCCCGAGCGCGTCACGCCGGGACTGCGCAGCAGCGAACGCCTTCCCGAACTGCTCGGTCGACCACAACTCCACACGATCGAGCAGCGAGATCATCGTGACTTTGTCGCCGAGCCGCACCAGCTCGCGCAGCTCGGCCGGCAGGACGAGGCGGCCCTGGCGATCGACGTCGACCTCGCACGCGGTGCCCAGCCGGAGGAGCTGCTTTTCGTCCTGGTAGGGGTCGAACGGGTCGTCGCCGAGGAGCGGCTTCTCGACACGTTCGGTGAAGTCGGCCGGGGTGTAGCCGCGCAAACGCCCTTCGTAGGCGATGAAGACGAGGCTGTAGACGCGATGCGTGTCGAGCGCGGCCTTGAGGCGGACGGGGAGCGTGACCCTGCCGCGGGCGTCCATCGAGAGCTGCTGGTTGAACCGGACTTCCAGCATTCGCATCCGTCGCCCGGCTCGGTGACCGTAGGCGACGCCTCCTCTTCGTGGGAATGTAATCCATTTTCTGGGCAACTCGGACCGGTCCGCCGATCCTTTTTTGAAGATCGATGATTCCACAAGGATATCCACAATATGGAAAACTTCAAAGACTTGACGATCCAAGAGTGAGGAACGTGCATTTTGGGCGGCGCCGTAGGCCCGTCCCGACGCAAGCAGGGTCCGTTCGGCGCCGCGCGCGCCCGGCGCCGGTCCCCCCGCACGAAGGGGCCGCCGCGCGCGTCCGGGGAGGGCCCCGGTGGCGCCCATCGTCCGCCGGACCCGGCCCGCCTCGGGACGGTCGCGGGACGATGGCCCGAAGGCTCCCTTGCCGACGGTCCGATCGGTGCGCACCCTTGCCCGCGGAGACGTCATGGCTGCGCGCAAGGCAGAACGCCGGAACATCTGCGAGAACCGCCGCGCGCGCCACGACTACGAGCTGGGCGACGTCCTCGTCGCGGGCATGGTGCTCATGGGCTCCGAGGTCAAGTCGCTCCGCAACGGCGAAGCGCACCTCAGCGAGGCGTGGGTGGGCTTCGAAGGCGGGAAGTTGTGCCTGCTCAAGGCGCACATCGCGCCCTACAAGCAGGCCACGCACATCTGCCACGAGGCCGACCGGCCCCGCCCGCTCCTGGTGCATGCCCACGAGGTCGCCCGGCTCCGCGAAGCGGTCCGCGAACGGGGGCTCACGCTGGTGCCGCTGCGCTTGTACTTCGAGGGTCCGTGGGCCAAGCTCGAGTTCGCGCTCGGAAAAGGCCGGAAGCAGCACGATAAGCGCGACTCGATGCGCGAGCTCGAGGATCGCAAGGAGATCGCCCGGGCCATGAACCGGGGCTGAGCGGCGCGCCGCGCGGTGAGTTACCGCGGGGCACCATGCTCGGAACGTCGATCCTCGCCCTGGTTCCCGTCGCGTTGGCGGCGGAGTCCGCCGAAGGCGCCCAGGCCCCCGCGCTCGTCGGGGGCGCCCTCCTCGTGGTCCTCGCCGTCGGGGCGCTCGTCGTCCAGAGGCCGGTCCTCGGCGTGCTGGCCGCGTGCGTCGTCGGCGCGCTGACCACCGTCTACCTCACCGTGCAGCACTTCGTCGCGATGCACGGCGGCAGCAGCATCTGCAACATCAGCAGCGTCATCAACTGCGATGCGGTCAACACGTCGGCGGCCAGCGAGCTGTACGGCATTCCGATCGCCCTGTACGGCCTCGGGGTGTACGCCGCGCTGGGGTACCTGGCGTTCCGGGTGCACGCGGGGCGCACGCAGTCCGCGGGGGCGCTGTTGTTGGTCGGCGGCGCCGTGTCGGTGCTGTTCGACGTGTACCTGGCCTACGCCAGCTACAAGCTCGGCGCCGTCTGCATCTTCTGCACGGTCAGTTGGGCGATGAACGTGATCGTCCTGGTGGGCGCGGTCCGGATCTTCGCGCAGTCGGGGATGTCGTTTGTCGACGCGCTCGGGAAGGCCGTCGCCGACGACGCCGGGCCCGCGCTGGTCATGGGCCTGTCGGTCTTCATCGTCGGCGTTTTCGTGGTGCGCAGCCAGGCCGCGGGCCAGGCCGGCGGTGCGCCCCTCGCCGACGGCACCGCCGGGTTCCGCGAGGGCCTGTTCGAGAACGTCCGCGGCACGCTCACGCTCGACGGCACCGAGCCGGTGCGCGGCGATCCGGCCGCGCGCTACCACGTGGTCGAGTTCGCCGACTACGAGTGCCCACACTGCGGGCTGATGTCGCCGGTGCTCAAGAAGTTCCTCGACCAGAACCGGGACGTGAAGCTGAGCTTCAAGAACTACCCGCTGTCGATGGACTGCAACCCGTACATGGACCGGAAGATGCACCCGAACGCGTGCGGCGCCGCCGCGGCGGCCGAGTGTGCGCGCATCCAAGGGCGCTTCTGGGAGCTGTCCGAGCAGATGTTCAAGAACCAAGAGTACCTCACCCCGGCCGACATCGTCTTCATGGCGAAGAAGGTCGGCATCGACGAGGAGAGCTTCAACGCGTGCGTGGCGAGCCCGGCCGCCGCCGAGGCGGTCCGCGCCGACCTCGAAGCCGGGGTGGCCGCGAAGATCGATGGCACGCCGGCGATCTTCGTGCACGGCCTGTACGGCGACAAGTGGGTGAAGCTCAACGTCGGCCCTGGCGACGGCGCGGTCCTGCAGGCGGTGTTCGACGCCGCACGGGCGGGCACGCCGCTCCCCGCCCCGGTCGACCCGCCGGCCTGGCCCGAGTGACATGCCGACCTGGCACGCCCTCGCGGTGACGCTCCCGCGGCCGCGGGTCGCCCCGGTGGGCAAGGCGCTCCTCGCGCTCGGCGCCACCGGCCTGTTGGAGGACGTGCCGGCGGGGACGACCCTCCGGTTCAAGCAGCCCTGGGACAAGGGGCGCGCGCCACGCCCGCCCGCCACGGTGGTCCTGCGCGCGTGGTTCCGTGATCGCCCCGATGACGGCGCGCTCGCGGCGACGATCGCCGGGGCCGCGCACGCGTGGTCCGAAGAGCCCGACCAGGACTGGAACGAAGGCTGGAAGGAGCACTTCCGACCGGTGCACGTGAGCGACCGCCTCGTCGTGGCCGCGCCGTGGCACACGCTCGAAGGCCGGGAGGGACTCCCGGCGCCGGTCATCATCGAGCCCGGCAATGCGTTCGGCACCGGCGAACACCGCACCACGCGCAGTTGCCTCGCCGCGATCGACCGGCTCGCCGTCCCCGGCGCGCGGTGCCTCGACGTCGGGTGCGGCTCGGGCATCCTCGCGTTGGCCGCGGCGCGCCTCGGCATGCAGGCCTACGGCGTGGACACCGACCCCGAGGCGGTGACCGCGGCGCAGACCGCGGCGCGCCTCAACGGCCTGGACGTGCCCTTCGACACGACGCCGCTGGAGCGCGTGGAGGGCGCGTGGGACCTCGTGGTCGCGAACCTGTACGCCGAGGTCATCGCCGCCCTCGGGCCGGCGCTGCGGCAGCGGGCGCGCGGGCACCTCGTCTTCGCGGGCATCCTCGCCGACCGCGCACACCTCGTCGAGGCCGCGATGGCGGGCCTGGTGCTCGAGTCGCGCGACGACGGCGAAGGGTGGACCTCGTTGGTCTACCGCGTCCCCTGATGCGCACGGTGATGGTGCCCGCGCTCCGGCCGGGCGAGCTCACCCTCTCGCCGGCCGAAGCACACCACCTCGCCCGCGTCCTGCGCGCCGGCGTCGGCGACGTGGTGCGCCTGGTCGACGGCGGCGGGCACGAGGCCGAAGCCGTCGTGCTCACGACGCACCCCGACGCGGTCACGGTGCGCGTGGCCGCGGTGCGTGCGTTCGCCCCGCCCCCGGGGCGGAGGGTCCTCCTCGGGCAGCCCCGGCCGGCGCTGATCGAGGAGGCCCTCACGCTCGGCACCGAGCTCGGGATGACGGAGCTGTGGGTGTGCCGCGCCGCGTGGTCGCACCCGGGCGAGGTCCGCACCGATCGCCTCGAGCGGGTGCTCGACAGCGCGCTGAAGCAGTGCGGGCGCACCGACCGCCCCGCGCTGCGGGCCTTCGGCGGGCTCGCGTCGGCGCTCGACGCCTTGCCCGGCGGGGTCCGCTTCCTCGCGGCGCCCGGCGCCCCCCGCGCCCGCAGCTACCCCCCCGTGACCGAGGCCACCCTCGCGGTGGGCCCGGAGGGCGGCTGGTCGCCCCAGGAGCAGGCGGAGCTGGTGGGCGCGGGGTTCGCCCCCCTGGGCCTGGCGGCGGCGATCCTGAGGGCGCCAACCGCCGTCGCGGCGGGCCTGGCGGCCCTGGCCATCAGCGACTCGTGATGACGGCCTTGGCCTCGATCGACTCGGCGCGACCGAAGACCGCCAGCGACTGATCGGTCGACGACGACTCGAAGTGGAAGCTCGTGCTGTCGGCCCGGCGGTAGTTGTTGCCGGAGAACACGTCGCTGCCGCTGGTGCCGTCGACCGAGCCCAGGTACGCCGACCCGTGGAGCACGTACTCCCGCGCGCGTACGTGCGCGTTCTCGGCGGCGTAGATGACGCTCCACAGGTAGTACAACGCCATGATGGTCACCGCGACGATGGGCACCACCATCATCGTCTCGACCGCGCTCTGGCCACGCCGGCACCGCATCAGTGTTCGAACCTCGAGGTGTCCCAGCTCTTGCCGATCATCGCGCCGTCGATGGCGATGAGCGTCTCGGCGTCGACATAGCCGGCCAACCGGTCCTGGATGCCGGCCATGCGCGCCCGGTACTCGCCCACCATGCCGAGCTTCGGGTAGTCGATGCCCTTGCGCCCGTACACGGGCCCGGTGCGCCAGTTGCCGTTGAGCTGGTAGCCGGACTTCTCGCTCGGACCGACGCTGCCGTCGTACGGCTTGGCCACGGCGTAGGCGACGAGCAGGTCGTCCCCGCCGGTCGACGACGCGCCGAAGTAGCCGCGGTCCTTGCCGCCGCCGCGGTAGTCGGTGTCGAGGAAGCGCTTCTCGGGCGTGCCCATGACGCGGCCCGCAACCCAGACCTCGGGGTCGCGGTTGCGCTTCACGAACCAGGTGGGGATGGTCTGGTCGGGCTTGACCGTGAGCGAAGGGACACAGCGGTCGTTGCAGTAGTTGAGGTACTCGTAGTTGAACGCGGTGTCGGTCACCTGCTCGAAGTCGGCGATCGTGGGGTTGATCCCCGCGGAGTACGACGTCTGCCAGAAGGTGGAGTAGCTCCAGCGGTAGGTCGGCGAGCCGGGAATGTCCTCCATGAAGCTCGTCTTGTCGTAGGTGCCTTCGAAGTTCGCGTCGGCCGTGCCGCGGCCCGCCTCGAGGGCGGGCTCGACGGAGTTGCCGTACTCGGCCTTCATCATGAACTGGCGTACCGCCAGGTCGAGCTCGACCCGGCAGGCCGCGATGACCAGCTCGGCGCCGGGGTCGGAGCCGCACTGTGCGCACGGCACCGTGTTCCACACCGTCGACGACAACGTGCCCCGACAGTCGCGGGCGATGTCGGCGATCTGCTCGTTGGCCTCGACGATGTCGTTGAGCGACGCCGCTTCGCTGTACGCCACCGCGTACGTCGCGAGGTCGGCCGTGGACTGCATACGGATGCGGTCGTTGACCGCGATGCCGGTGTTGGTGGCAAACGCCACCACCAGCATCAGCGCCATCAGGCACATCGCGACGAAGACCGCCGCCTGGCCGCCACGCGCTCGCCGCGGCGCGGTCAACACCCGCTCCGGCAATTGTTGTCGGCGTAGCGGCGCGACAGGTTGCCCGTCTTGCCCTCGTACTGCTCCTCGTCGGGGCCGGCGGTCACCGTGACCTCGTAGCTCATGTCGCCGACGCCGCTGATGAACGGCAGGTCGGCCTTCCACGGCATGTCGACCGTGACGGACTCGCCGTCGTCGACCGCGCGCGCGCGGCGCGTGGCCCGGCCATCGAGCAGCATGTCGGTGGCGTCGCTGGCCTGCCGCCCGACCTGCTGCGCCCGCGCGCCCGCGAACGCCGCGTAGGTGGCGTAGTGGGTGCCGCCCAACCACAACGCGAGCTCGACCACCGCGAAGAGCAGCATGAAGATGACCGGGATCATCAACATCAGCTCGGTGGTGCTCTGTCCGGCCCGCGCGCGCATGAACCGATCCGTAGCACACTCCGTGCCGAAGGAACAAGGCCCAGAATCGTGGCACGTCGAGGCAAGGTTGTCCCAGCGGGCGGGGCACGGAGGGGGCAGGCGCGCGCCCCGGAGCGCGCCGCGGACAGGCCCGGCGCGCTTCGGGACGGTCGCGCCGCGGCGCCCCGAACCCTGCGACTCCCGCCGCGACTACGCGCGACGACGACGCATGGCGATCGCCCCACCGACCCCGAGGCCGGCGAGCACCGCAAACGGCGAGCCCGCGCACAGGCCCCCCGCACCGCCGCTGGAGCTGGCGGTGTCGACGATGACCTCGGTGTACGGATCGTACAGGCCGTAATCGGCCGGGTAGACCGCGATCTTCGTGTCGCCCCACACCTGGTGGCCGTCGGGGTCCATGACCAGGACGTAGACCGTGACGTTCTCACCCGCGGCGCTCGACGGCTCGGGGCAGGTGAAGTTGACCGTCTGCGCGATGGGGTTGTCGAAGAGCGCCGAGCCCTTGGGATCGTCGCTGCCCCACGAGTAGGACGGGAGCTGGCCGTCGGCGTCGAAGATCTTGACCGAGAAGGAGATCTGCTCGCCGGCGAGGCACGCGTTCTGGCTGGGACGGGGGTAGCCGATGACCATCGGCTCGCTGTCGGTGGACACGCACGCGTCGGCGCTGTCGTACAGACCGTCACAATCGTTGTCCAGGCCGTCGCACACCTCCTCCGAGGAGGGGTTGACGTCGGGATCGCTGTCGTCGCAGTCGTTGTTGACCTCGGCGAACCCGTCGCCGTCGTCGTCGTACAGCGCGGTGCTCTCGTCGACGACGCCGTCGCAGTCGTTGTCGACGCTGTCGGCCCGCTCGGGCGCGCCGGGGTAGGCCTGGGCGTTGTAGTCGTTGCAGTCGCCATCGGCTTCGGACCAGCTGTCCCCGTCGTCGTCGGCGCCCTCGGTGCCCTCGTCGACGATGCCGTCGCAGTCGTTGTCCTCGCCGTCGAAGACCTCGGCGGCGTCGGGGTAGGTGTCGCGGTTCTGGTCGTCGCAGTCGGGGAGATCGCCCTCGACACCGTAGGCGTCGCCGTCGTCGTCGCTGTCGGGGTACTGCGAGTTGATGAGCACCGAGACGGACGCTTCGCCGGTGATGCCGTCGGCGTCGGTGACCACGACGGTGAGCGTGTCGACCCCGGAGTCGAAGACCTCACGGTCGATGGCGACCACCATGTGACCCGAATCGTCGACCGGCGTGCAGTCGGCGATGGTCGCGCTCATGAGCGAGCTCTTGACCTTGCAGGTGAGCGACTCGGCCGGCTGGTCCTTGTCGAACACGTTGAGCTCGATCTCGAGCGCGCTCGGCGTGTTGTACTCGTAGCCGGGCTGCGGCCAGCGAATCGCGGCCGTGGGCGGGCTGTTGTTCGGGTTGGCGCCGGTGTTGCCCTTGAGCGTGACCTTGATGGCGCTGTTGGCGGGGTCGTTGGAGTTGACCGTGAGCTCGCAGATGGACGGAGAGTCGTCGGTCGGCGTGAACTCCACCTCGACCAGGCTCGCTTCGCCGGCCGGGAGCACCGACCCGTCGCCGTAGGCGCTGGTGATCGCGAACTCGGAGCCGCAGGTGTCGGACAACGTGGGCGTGGCGAGCGTGATGTCGCCGGTGCCGACGTTGTGCACCCCGACGCGCGCGATGTCGGTTTCGCCGTTGGGGTAGACGTAGCCGTAGTCGAACGAGCGCGGGGTGACGACGATGGTGCCCTGACCCTGCTCGGCCTCGCCATGCAGGTAGACCTGCTGGGTGAACCGGATCGGGTCGCGCAGGTACTCGGGGAGCTCGTTCGCGTCGATCTGCTCCTCGGTCTGGTCGGCCTGCACGCTGTTCACGACCAACGAACCCCAGATGTCGCCGACGTCGGCGCTGGGGCTGAACGTGACGGTGACCGGGATGCTGCAGCCCGCGGGGAGCACGAAGAGCGCGTAGGCATCGCCATCGTTGCCGCCACCACCACCACCGCCGCCGACACCACCGGTCTCGTCCCCGCCACTGGTGCCGGTCTCGTCGTCGTCGTCGTCGCCGCCGCCGGTTCCGGTGTCGGCCTTGCCATCCGCCGTGGCCGCATCGCCCGTGTCCTCACCCCCCGCACCCTCGGGGCAGGTGATGTCGTCGACGTCGTAGGCGACGGAGAAGTTTTCGGCCATGCCAGGGCCGATGTCGACCCCTTCGAGGGCTTCGTCGCGGCTGCCGACGCCCATGTCCATCCCGACGTACACGTCCTGCAGGATGGTGTAGCCGTCGTTGCTGATGATGACGGTGCGCTGGGCGGACTCGCCGAACTCCAGCGAGCCGAACTCCAACGTGTCCTGGTTGAGCCCGAGCTTGGGGTACGGGATCTCCCGGTATTCGGGCGCCTGGGGCTGGCAAGCGGCCGCGAGGAGCACCACCGGCGCAAACAGAAGCAGATGGGAACGCATGAAGACCTCCGGACGCCCTGGGATGGAGACGCCGGACGAAGGTAGCCGGCTGCGTCGCGTGATGTCAACGACTCGTCGAGACGCGCCCCAAAAAGCCCTCAGAGCAGGTGCCCGCTTTTGTCGCGCTTGGTGTCGAGGTACGCCGCGTTGTGCGGGTTGGGCGTGGCCCGAAGCGGGATCTGGCCGACCACCGGCATCCCCGCGCGCTCGAGGCCGGCGCGCTTGGTGGGGTTGTTGGTGAGCAGGACGACCGACTTGACGCCGAGCTGGCCCAGGACCTCGGCCGCCGTGTCGTACCGACGGAGATCGTCCGGGAAGCCGAGGGCGAGGTTGGCCTCGACCGTGTCGAGCCCCTGGTCCTGAAGGGCGTAGGCCCGGATCTTGTTGGCGAGGCCGATCCCACGGCCCTCCTGGGGCAGGTAGACCACCGCCCCGCGCTCGGCGCGGCCGATGAAGCGCAACGCGAACTCGAGCTGGTCGCGGCAATCGCACTTGAGGCTGCCCATCACGTCGCCCGTGAAGCACTCGCTGTGCAGGCGGACCGGCACCGCTTCGGCACCCGCGACGTCGCCGCGGACGACCACGCCGTACTCGCCGTCTTCGCACTCGAACGCCACCACCGTGAACTCGCCGAAGCGGGACGGCAGCCGGGCCCGGGCGGCGAGGGCGGTGCGCGGGCGAGGGCGTTCGGAGGTCATCGCCGGCAAGCTTTCACGCCGACCCCGTCGGGGCAAGCCGGGCCGGCGCTCGGGGTAGTGATCGCTACGCGGGCCGACCGCAAAACGTGCGACGGGCGCCCACGAGGGCGCCCGTCGGACCGCGAGGCGGTCGTGCCCGGACCGGAGCCCGGGCCACACCGATCAGGTGTTGAGGGCTTCCTTGAGGCCCTTGCCCGCGCGGAACACGGGGATCCGGCGAGAGGGGACCTGGATCACGGCGCCGTTCTTGGGGTTGTGGCCCTTGAACTGGCGGCGCTGCGACACCGTGAAGGTGCCGAAGTCGCTGATCGTGACCTTCTCACCCTTGGTGAGGGCTTCCTGGACGGTGTCCATCACGATGTTGACGTACTGCGCGGCGCGGATCTTGGGGATCTGGGCCTTGATGGAGAGCTGCTCGGTGAGATCGGCCTTGTTCATTTGTGGCTCCGTGGCAAGCGTGGCGTTGTACTGCAACCCAAAAGACCCGAATACCCAACGCCCGCGAAGTCGCGGTACGTCAAGACCCGGGAGCGCGTTCTTCTCGACCGGGGAGAGGAGAAACCCCGGTGTCCTGTGGATTCAGCGCCACCGTATTAGCCGGAAACCCCGCGGCCGCGCAACGCGAAATCGCCACTTTTTTCGTTTTTGCAAAAAACGCAAATACTCCAAATTCTTAAAGCGGCGTGGGCGGGCGCCTCCAGGCGCCGCGGACCTGCAGCGGCCGCGCCAGGCACGTGAAGGTGGCCGGGCCGTCGCCCCGCGGCTCGCCGTCGGTCTCGATGGGCAATGCCCCGAGAAGCTCGACACGATGGGCACGAAAGCGCACCACGCCGGGCACCCGATCGAGGTCGCCGGTGCGCGTGTGGGGCAGCGCCATCACCGCGCCCGCCAACCCCATCCGCGGCACCAGCGTGACGTCGAAGGCGCCGTCTGCCATCGAGCCGCCCTTGCCCACGTACATTCCCGCACCGCAGTAGTGCGCGTTGGCGACGAATGCGGCGAGGGTGTCGAGCTCGACCTCCCCGGCTCCGTCGGGCCCCTCCCAGCGCCAGCCCACCCGGCGCGGCTCGAAGTCGCGCACGGTGGTGAGGATGGCGCCGAGGAACGTGAGCTCGCCTCCGAACCGTTTGGACGAGCGGTTCACGCGGACGCAGACCTCGGCGTTCGCACCGGCACCCGCCACGTTGATGAACCACCGCCGGGCGCCGGAGGCGAGCTGGACCCGCCCGACGTCGACGTGCACGGTGGTGCCGGTGCTCACGACCCACAGGGCCTCGGACAGGTCGCGCGGCATCTGCAGCGTACGCACGAGGTCGCCGCCGGTGCCGAACGGCAGGGTGGTGAAGATGGTCTTCGGAGAGCGCGGCCCGCCCTCGCCCATCAGGCCGTTGACGACCTCGTTGCAGGTGCCATCGCCCCCGAGCGCGGCCACGAGGTCGGCGCCGGCCTCTGCGGCACGCTGGGCGAGCTCGACCGCGTGCCCGGGTGCTTCGGTCCACCACACCTCGGCCCGCGCGAACGCCCGGGAGACCGCGGCCTCGACCCGCGCGCGAGACGCCCCGGCGCGGCCACCGCCCGCGTTGGGGTTGGCGATGACCACGAGGTGTTCGCCCTCGTTCCGCGCACCGTGCCCCTCGCGGGCCCGGTTGTCACTCGCTCCGGTCGGCATCGGGACCCTCCACTTCGGCGCCGTGGGCGCGCAACCAGGCGGCGCAGTGGGCGTCGCCGCAGCCGAACCGCCGGCCGCCCATGCGGCGCACCACTTCGCGGGCCAGCTCGGAAGCCAGCGCCGGCTGGCGCGTCTCGAACCCTTCGCGTGCGCCGCAACAGGCCACCTGGCCGTCGGCGCCCGTCGCGCCCTCCCAGCAGGTCTGGAAGCGGGGGCCCGCGGCCGGCGCCGGATCGGGCACGACCCGCGTTTCGGCAGCGGCGAGCACCTCGGCCACCGCATTGGACCCGGTGTGCACGGTCCAACCGGCGAAGTGCTGGGCCACGCGTTGCAGGTGGGCGCGGTCGCCCGCGACGACCGCGGCGTGGCCCAGGGCGTCGCGGCTGACGACGACCCCGGGGCGGAGTTCGCCGTCGACCTCGACCCGCACCGAACGACGCCCCGTCGGCAACGCCGGGAGGGGCTCGGGCGTGGGCCGCGCGCGATACTCGCGCACGAAGGCCGGAACGTCGACGTGCAGGGCGCAATGCCGCATGCACGCGCCGCAGCCGTTGCACAGCTCGAGCACCTCGTCGGCGAGGTCGGACTCGACCTGGCCCTGCGCCGCCAGTCGGACCACCGTGGTGATGGCGGTGGGCGTGGCCGACTCCCGCGCCGTCGCGACGCTGACGGGGCAGACATGGCGGCACAGCCGAGGACAGAAGGGACAAGTGTCGATGGTCATGGTTCGGCCTCGGCGTCGGCCAACGAGAGCGCGGCGAGATCGGCGGCCGCGGGTCCGCGGAGCTCCCAGACCGCGCCCACGGTCCGCGCCGGTCGCACATCGCGGCCAAGACGATCGACCCGGACCGTCGGCTCGGCGAGCGGGACCAGCGGCACGGTCATCGTCTCGTAGGCTTCGGGGGCGAAGGCGCCGCGAGGGTCGGGCCCCGCCGCCGAACGCGGCACGGCGAGCACCACCACGCGGCGTCCCTCGACCTGCGCGCTCGCGCCGAGGATCACCGTCTCCCACGCGGACCGCACCTGTGGCAAGCCGGTCGCGAGGGGGTTGCGCGTGGGGAAGCGCAGCGCGTACCCGCGGGCGGCGAGCCACTCATCCCGCTCGGCCGCGGGTTGCTGCGCGGGGAGGGTTGCCAAGAGCGAGCGCTCGTCGATCGCGATGGGCGGCGCGGGCGGCTCGGGAACGTCGACCGGCGGGAAGATGCGCCCCGGGTTCATGATGCCGGTGGGATCGAGCTGCTCGCGCAGCTCGGCGAAGCGCGGTGCGGCCGCGGCCAACTCGCGGGCAGCGGCCCGCATCTTGTGGGGGCCGACGCCGTGGTGGTGGCAGACGGTGCCGCCGGCGGAGGCGGCCGCGTCGAGCGCCTTGGCCCAGACGCGGTCGTACCGGGACGCTTCGCCCTTGCCGACGAACGTGAAGTAGATGCTGCACCCCTCGCGGTAGGCGTGGGAGTAGTGCGCCATCACGAAGCACTCTTCGCCGAGCGCCTTGCGCACGGCGGCGTCCAGCGCCGGCAGGCGGCTCCAGGTGGCGGCCACCTCCATCGTGTCGGCGAACGCGCCGCGGGTGAAGAGCGGCGCAAGCTTGTAGCTCACGTCGTGGCGATGCTGGTACCAATGCTCGCCCGGCTCGGCGCCGAGGTCCTGGCCGCCCGCCGCCATCAGGAGGGAGTGCCCGTGGCGCGAGGTGATGTCGACCACCTCGCCGCGCCCTTCCCAACCCGCGATGAGCACACACTCGCCGCCGCCCCACGCCGCGAGGGCGTTCACCATCTTCGGGAGGGCCAGCGGCAAGGACAGGCTGGCGCCGGAGTCGAGCAGGCCCACGAGCGACTTGAGCACCCCGCCGTTCTCCTTGCGGACCCCCTTTCCGCGGCCGCCGATTCGGGTGTCGACGGCGTCGTACAGGCGCAGCACGCAGGGGTGGAGCTCGGCCTGCATCAGCCGACGCATCGCGTCCCAGGCCGCCGTCACCGAGCTGAACCGGTACCCGCGCAGCCAACGGCGTTCGGCAACCGGGACGACGCGCACCAGGAGCTCGGAGATGACGCCGAGCGCCCCCTCACTGCCGAGCACCCACGGCCCGAGGTCTTCGCCACTGGACCACTGGCCCGTCCGGTACACGCGGGCCGGCGCCACCACCCGCATGGCGGCGACCATGTCCTCGAACTTGCCGTATCGGCTGGAGAACTGGCCGGCCGAGCGGGTGGCCGCCCACCCACCGACCGTGCTGCACCAGATGGACGACGGGCTGTGACGCGTGGCCCATCCCTGGCGGTTCAGCGCGTCCTCGAGGTGCTGGCCGAGCACGCCGGGGCCCACGCGCACGGTCCCCGTCGCGGGGTCGACCTGGCCGATCCAGTTCATCCGCTTCAGGTCGATGGTGATCGTGCCGGCCCGGCCCTGGGCCGCGCCGCAGACCCCGCTACCGGCGCCCCAGGGAACCACGGCCACGCGCTGGGTGACCGCCCAATCGAGCACGAACCGGAGCTGACCTTCGTCGCGCGGAAAGGCCACCGCGTCGGGCATCTCCGGGAGCCGATCCTGGGCGAGCGCGAGGGTCGAACGGGGCCACAGGTCCCGCCCGTGCGCCAGCCGCTCCGCCGGACCGGTGTCGACCTCTACCACCGCTGCGAGCGCGTCGAGGTTCACGGCCGCTCCACCAGTGGGGCGTCCGGCCTCCACGCCGGACGCCCCTGCGGGTGGGGCAGGCGGGGGGTACCCGCTTGCTCACCGGCCGTCGCGTCTCCGCCCACGGAAGTATGCAAGCGTCGTGCCATCGGGCCCAGGTCGTCAGACAAGACCAGCTTCCTCCTCGCTACCCAACGAGATTCCCGCACGGCCCGCCGCGCCCGGGCTGCCCGACTGCGGCGCGGACGTCGTGGTGTCGGCCCCGGAGAGCTCCAGAACCGCGTCGGCGAACGCCCACGGCATCTCGTGGGGCCACAACCACCGCCCCCCCGGGACCACGCGCCGGGGTGCCGCAGCGAGCGCGCCGCCCCCCCGCTCGAGGTCGGCGAGGGGGAAAAGAGCGTCGGCGCCGCCCCAGAGGAGGGTGACCCCGTCGCAGAGCGGCGCCCCGGCGTCGAGCAGGCCCCCTGCCGCCCGGAAGTACGCCCAGTCGGCCCGGAGCTGCTGCGGGGCGTCGGCCGGGGTGGTGACCGCGGCAACGGTGTCGCGGTCCATCACGTAGGGGTTGTTCACCGCTCGCCGGAGGCCCGACGACGACCACAGCCAGCGCCGCCACAAGAGGGGGCCCAGCCCGACCAGGCCGGCGGCAAGCGCGCCCGCCCCGGCCGCGAGGCGAAGGGCGGGGTGCCCGGCGCGGAGCGGCCCGTTGACCAGGATGCAGCCCGCGAGCGCACCCGTGGCGGCTCGCGCGCGCAGCGCCAGAGGCACGGCAAACCCGTGCGCGACGAGCAGGTCGTCGGGGCGAAGCTCACCCGCCAACGCCGAGGCCGCGGCCTCCGCCGAATCGCCGAGCGTGGTCGCGGACCGGACCACCACCTCGAGCGAAGGCGCCCGCGCGCGAAGGCGCGCCACCGCCGCGCCGAGCAGCGCCGGCGTGAACGGCGGCCCGACGACCAGGACGATGCGGCGCGCCGTCACGCGAGCTCCGCGCCGACCAGGCGGCCGCGGACGTCGTCCCCGACGATGCGGCCGTGCGACGCGACGAGCGCGCCGCGCAGGTAGACCTCGTCGGGCTTGGGGTGGACCGATCGCCCCAGGAACGGGCTCCACGCGACCCGCGTGAGCAACGCCTCGGCCGTCAGCACCTGGAGCTCGGCTTCGCCGAAGACCAGCAGATCGGCGTCGGCCCCGACCGCGACCCGCCCCTTCCGCGACATGCCGAAGATGCGGGCCGGAGCGCCCGCGCAGGCGTCGACCACCCGCTCGAGCGGGAACTCGCCGCGGCGCACGGCGGCGAGCATCAGCGGGAAGATCGTCTCGACGCCCGGCAGGCCGGCCGGTGCTTGCGCGTACGGGCGCGCCTTCTCTTCGAGGGTGTGCGGTGCGTGGTCGCTGCCCACCGTGTCGAGCCGACCGCCGGCGAACGCCGCGAGCATCGCGGCCGCGTCGGCGGCCGGCCGCAGCGGCGGGTTCACCTTTCCGAGGTTGCCGAGCGGCGCCGCTTCGTCGAGCCAGAGGTGATGGGGCGAGACCTCCGCCGTCATCGGGAGCCGCCCGCGCACCGCCTCCAGGAGTGCGAGTTCGGCCGCGGTGGAGACGTGGCACACGTGCACCGGGCGCGGGAACGCCTCGGTGAGCTCGATGAGCCGGCGCACCGCCGCCGTGGCGGCCTCGGCGGGGCGCGTCGCGTGGTGGCTCGGGGGGATGCGCCCGGACCATTCCGCCCGCAGGCGGGCGAGCACCGCCTCGTCCTCGGCGTGCACCCCCATGAGCGCGCGCGTGTGCTCGAAGTAGGTGACGAGCGTGGCGTCGTCGACCAGGAGCGGGCCGGTGCTCGCGCCCATGAAGACCTTGATTCCGCAGGCGCGCCCGCTGTCGGCGAGGGCCCGCGCCGCGTCGACCGCGCCCGCCGCGGCGCCGATCCACACGCCGAAGTCGACGCGGGAGCGTGCCTGCGCCGTCGCGACCTTGGCCTCCCAGGCCGCGACGCTGACCGTGGGCGGATCGGTGTTGGGCATGTCGCAGACAGTGGTGACCCCGCCGGACGCGGCCGCGCGAGAGCCCGACGCCCAGTCCTCCTTGTGGGGGTGACCGGGGTCCCGGAAGTGGACGTGGGTGTCGATGAACCCCGGCGTGACGAAGCGCCCGCCGGCGTACACCCGCCGCCGGGCGGCCCCCCCGGGGCGGTCGCCCACGTAGACCACCGTGCCCCCCTCCACGGCGACGTCGGCCTGGACCGCCTTCCCTTGGGAGAGCACGGTGCCGGCTTCGAGGATCAGATCGTACACCGCGGCCGGGTATCACGCCGGGCGACGGCGCCGGAGCTTGCATCCGACGCCGTCGCCAACCTACGCGCCGCGCTTCACGCCTCGGCCACGCTCGACCCGACCGCGTCCGCCCGCAGCCCGGACCGCAGCGCCAGGAGCGCTTCGGGATGGGTGTCGAGGTGCTCGAGCAACCGCTCGCGGCCGGGGCCGATCCGGGTCTCCCCCAGCGAGTACCACGAGCCCGAGCGCCCGAGCGCCCCCTGGGCCTCGGCGAGGTCGGCGACCTCCGCGACCTGGTGGATGCCGCGGCCGAACAGGATGTCGAACTCCACCGTCCGGAACGGCGGCACCAGCTTGTTCTTCACGACCTTCACCCGCGTGTGGGCGCCGATGGCGGTGTCGTCCTTCTTGAGCGTGCTGATCCGCCGGACGTCGAGCCGGACGCTCGCGTAGTACTTCAGCGCGTTGCCCCCCGTGGTCACCTCGCTCGGGCCGAAGGTCACGCCGATCTTCTGCCGGATCTGGTTGATGAAAACCACCGTCGTGGCCGAGCGCGAGGCGATGGGGGCGAGCTTGCGCATCGCCTTGGACATCATGCGCGCGTGGGTGCCGACCTGGAGGTCGCCCATCTCGCCCTCCAGCTCGGACTTGGGGACCAGCGCGGCGACCGAGTCGACCACGACGAGGTCGACCGCGGACGAGCGCACCAGGGCCTCGACGATGTCCAACGCCTGTTCGCCGTCGTCGGGCTGCGACACGATGAGCTCCGGAAGTCGGACCCCGAGCCGCGCGGCGTACGCCGGGTCGAGCGCGTGCTCCGCGTCGATGAACGCCGCGGTGCCGCCGAGCTTCTGGACCTCGGCCATCGCGTGCAGCGTGAGCGTCGTCTTGCCGCTCGCTTCGGGCCCATAGATCTCGACGATCCGGCCGCGCGGGTACCCGCCGATGCCGAGGGCCATGTCCAGCCCGATGCTGCCGCTGGGCACCACCTCCACCGCTTCGGCCGGCCCGTCCAGGCGCATCACCGCCCCCCGGCCGAACTGCTTCTCGATCGCAGCGAGCGCCTGGGCCAGCGCCGCCTTCTTGTTGTTCTGCTGCTTGTCCACGGACATTGTCTACTCCTTGTCCTCCCTCCGGGCGGCGAGACCATCCCACCCCCGGAGACGAGCTTGTCAGGGGGAAGTGCCCGGCGCCGCGCGCCGGGCGTCGGGCCCCTCTCGCCGCGGAGGCGAGGCGGGGCGGGCGTCGACGGCCTCGGGCGCGGGCGCGGCCTCCGGCGCGACGCAGACCGCGAAGCGGGCCCCCTCGTCGAGGCCCTCGTGCCACGGGACCTCGACCAGGGTGCCGTCCCACTCCACGACGGCCCACGGCGGCTCGACACGATCGACCACCAAGAGCAGCGGCAGGCAGACCATCACGGCACCACCTCCTCTTCGCCGTCGAAGCGGAGGTCGATCGCAGCGCGGATGTGAGGCACCTCGACGCGCGCGGATTCACCCAGGTCCGCGACGGTGCGCGCCACGCGGAGGATGCGGCGGCCGACCCGCGCCGAAACGGCGTGCTCGTCGACGTGGTCGCGCAAGAGTGCCAGGGCCGGCCCCGTCGGGTTCGCCAGCTCCATCAACCCCTCCACCCCGACGTTGGCGTTGGTGACCCCCGGCCCGTTGCGCGCCGACTGCACCGCGCGGGCGCGGACCACGCGCTCGCGCACCGCCGCGCTGGACTCGCTCGGGCGGGCGGCGAACAGCGTGGACGCTTCGACCGGACGCAGCTCCACCCGGAGGTCGATCCGGTCGACGATGGGCCCCGACAGGTGCGCCCGGTACCGCTGGCGCGCCGACGGGCTGCACACACACGCGCGCAGCGGGTGGTTGGCGTAGCCGCACGGACAGGGATTCGCGGCCGCGACGAGCGCGAAGTCGGCCGGGAAGACGACGCGTCCTCCGGCCTTGGCCACCACGATTCGCCGGTCCTCCAGCGGTGCGCGCAGCGCTTCGCGGACGTCACGCCGGAACTCCGGGAACTCGTCGAGGAAGAGCACGCCCCGGTGCGCGAGGGAAGCTTCGCCCGGCCGGAGGTCGGCCCCGCCGAGCAGCGCCGCCGCGCTCGCGGTGTGGTGCGGGGCGCGGAAGGGGCGCACCGCGACGATCCCCCCGCCGCCCCGCAG
>SXOM01000355.1 GCA_005776735.1 Pseudomonadota bacterium | reverse complement strand
GCTTCGGGACGGTCGCGGCGCGCCCGCCACGGGCGTTCAACCGGCGTCGGGCACGTAGAGCGACCGCCACCGGGTTGGGTCCGCGACGCCCGCGACGAGGGGGGTCGTTTCGAGCGCCGCCACGTGCAGACGGAGGTCGGCGGCGCGACATGCGACGACGGCTTCGGAACGGGATCCCCCGAGCGCGACCCGGAGCGCCCGGGCCGCGGCGGCGTGGGCGCTGTTCCCGCGGGCCGCGCGGTGCAGCGCCCAGCGGACGCCGATCGACCGCTCGCCGGCGAGCACCCGCAGTCGGAGGTAGTCGCTCGCGATGAAGGGGATCGCGGCCATGCGCGAGCGCACCAGGCCGACGCGCGCGGCGGCCACCGTCGCCGCGGCGGCCGCACGATCCCCCGCGTAGAGCGCGACGAAGGCCCGGTTGCGGTCGGCGAGCCAGTGTTGGAAGGTGTAGCGACGGAGCGGCCACTGGGCAAGCGAACGATCGACCCGCGCGCGGGCCTCCTCGGGATCGCCGGCGGCCAGGGCCAGAAACGCCTCGTAGATGCCGGCGGTCACCTCGGCGCACCGATCCCCGACCCGGTGGCCGCATCGCCGCGCCTGCGCGATCCGCCCCCGCAGCTCGGGCAGGTCGCCGATGGCCGCACACGCGAACAGGCCGATGTTCCGGGCGACGCTCGGCATCAAGACCGGCTCGAGGTGGTGCGCCTCGGTGAGCGCCGTCGCGGCGTCGGCCTGGGACAGCGCCGCTGGGAAGTCGCCGGCGATGAGCGACAACTTCGCCCGGTTCACCAGCACCTTGAGCCGGACCGCCGGCGCGAGGGCGCCGACCGTCGCCTCGGCCGCGAGCTGCATCCGCGTGCCGCGAGACAACCAGCCGAGGCCCGCCCAGAACAGGCCCAGGCGGCTCGAAGCCAGGCAACGCAGGGCGGGATCGGCCCCGCGCAGATCACCAGGCGCCGTCGCCAGAAGGAGCACGCCGGCGCGCATCGGCTCCAGGGACACCAGGCCGTCCTCGACGTCGGCCGCGACCCGCGAGCGGGCCGGCATTGGCGCACCGCCGGCGCCGACGGCGGCGCGCACGATGCCCACGATGAGCGCGCTGGTGACGCCCTCGCCGGACTCGGGGAGCGCAAGCGCGAACTCCTGCAGCACCGGTCGGGCGGCGGCGAGGCCCGGCTCCAGGCCGCCCGAGAAGAAGTGCATCCGGGCCGCGCGCAACCGCAGCTCGGGGAGCTCCGGCAGCGCGGCTTCGTACGCGCGGGCCGCCTCGGCGCACCGACCCGCCCCCTCCAGCGCCTCCCCGAGCTCGGCGTGCAGCGCCGCCGGCGGGGCCTGGGAATGGTCGACCGCGAGGGTCAACAGCTCGGCGGCGCGCTCGAATGCGAGCAGGCGCAGCGCCGCGAGGCCGGCGCGGCGCGCGGTGGCCGCACCCTCGCGGACGTGGCCGGCGCCCAGCTCGTGCACCGCGCGCGCGGCGAGGTCGTCGTCGTCGGCCATCAGTGCCAGCAGGTTCTCGTGGGCGGCCACCTGATCGGCGCGGGAGAAGGTCTCGGTCAACCAGGCGCGGATGCGGTCGTGCACCACCTCGAGCGTCGCGCCGGCGCCGAAGCCGCGCGCCCGCGCGAGGCGCGCTTCGTGAAGGCCGTCGAGGAGCGGATCGACCGGCCGCCCCAGGCGGGCGAGGTGCAGGGGCGTGAGCCGGAAGGACGAAAACACGATGCACGCGAGCGTCTCCCGAGCGGTCGGGCCGAGCGCCCCCACCCGCTCGCGGAGCGCGTCCTGCACGGTCTGTCCGGCGGCGACCCCATCGAACGTCATCCGGAGCACGAAGGGATCCAGGCCCGCGGCCGACGTGTCGAGGGGCGCCCCTTCGGCGAGCGCCCACTCCCGGGCGTCGTCCGCCGCGAGCGCACCAAGCACGATCGACGCCGCCGGAAGGCCCAGGCCCACGACGAGCGGCCCCGGAGCGGTCGCGTCGCGCACCACCGCGACCACCAGGAGCGGCAGGCCGGGCGCCTCCCCCAAGGCTTCGCCGAGCACGGCGGCGCTCTCGGGGTCGGCCCACTGGGCGTCGTCGACCAGGCACAGCAGGGGGGCGTGGAGCGCAAGCTGCGTCAGGGCGGTGGCCAAGGCCGCCGCGACCTGCCGGCGCTGCGGCGGCTCGACGCGCTCCCACCGCGCACCCAGCCGCCCGGCCGCCGGGAAGACCGCGGCCAACGGCGCGAGCGCGGCCCGCTCGTCGGGGCCGAGGGCGCGCGTCGCCAGGGCGCGCACCACGTCGTCCACCATCGGATCGAGCACCTTGTAGGGCGCGGCGTCGCGCTCGGAGCAGCGCAGGTGCAGGAGCGTGGCGCGGCTGCCGTGGCGGCGGGCCAGCGCGTCGAGGAGCCCGGACTTCCCGATGCCGGACGGCCCGCTCAGGGTCACGCACGTCGGGCGCCCGACGGCGGCGCTCTCGACGAGACGGTCGAGGCGCTCGAGCTCCGCTGCGCGGCCGAAGAACGGGCTGGGTCGTGTGCGCACGGGGCTGAGGCCGAGCGCCACGAGCACCTCGTCGCCGCTTGGCCGACGCGCGGCGTCGGAGCGCACCAGCGCGACGGCGAGCTCGCACAGGACGGGGTCGGCGTCGCGATGGTAGGTCCGCGGGTCGTGCGCCACGACGTCGTCCCTGAGCCGCCGACCGGTCAACGCGTCGTGGAGGATCACGCCGAAGGCGTACCAGTCTACGCCCACGTCCAGGGGCCGCCGCTCGAAGAGCTCGGGGGCCATGTACCCGGGCGTGCCGGTGGGCACTTCGTGCGTCTCGCCGAGGCGCGCGGCGATGCCGAAGTCGATGAGCACCACCCGCCCGTCGGGCTGCACCAGCGCATTGCTGGGCTTGAGGTCCAGGTGCAGGAGGCCGGCAGCGTGGAGCGTCGCGACCCCCACCGCGAGCTGGCGCACCGCGGCGTGGAGGCGATCGGGCGCGGCGGGCCCGCGCTCGCCCCACCACTCGCCCAGGGGGGTCGGGACCAGCCGCTCCATCGTGACGTACAGGGCACCGTCGGCTTCGAAGAGCTCGTACAGGCGCACGAGGTTCGGGTGGAAGATCTCGGACGCCAGGCGAAACTCCCGGCGAAGGGCCGCTTCGGACTGGACGTCCCGCCACCGCACCGTCTTGATCGCCACGTCGAGGCGCCGCTCGGGGTCGTAGCCGTCGTAGACGGAGCCCTGGCCACCGCTTGCGATGAGCCCGCGGACCTTGTACCGTCCCACCTGCCGGGGCGTGTCCGCCATGCCCCGAGCGTATCCCCCTCACGTCGTTGGA
Source organism: Pseudomonadota bacterium (assembly GCA_005776735.1). Classification (GTDB taxonomy): domain Bacteria; phylum Myxococcota_A; class UBA796; order UBA796; family SXON01; genus SXON01. The sequence goes on along the minus strand of SXOM01000355.1, from coordinate 1,447 downwards.
GTGCAGTATGCCCGAGCGTGTCGACCTCCTCCTCATCGGAGCCGGCGCCGCCGGCCTCGGCACCGCCCTCGAGCTCGCCCGGAACGGAGCGCCCCGGGACTGGAAGGTCGTGATCCTCGACCGGGACGACCGCGTGGGCGGCAAGGTGCACACCGACCCGGACGAAGCCGCGTTCGACTACGGCGCCGCGTACCTCGGCCGCGCCCAGACCGCGATCATCCGGCTGGTGAACCGCTACATCGCGAAGGAGGGGGAAACGGCACCCCTGCGGTGGACCCCCGGGGACCCGGCCACCCTGCGCCATGCGTACGAGAACTACTTCACCGGCCTGTCGTTCTGGCAGCCGGTGGGCGACCGCGTGTGCTGGGGCGAAGGGAACTACCCGAGCCCGCCGCAGGCGCTCGGGGTCATCGCTTCAATCGAAGGGCTCGCGCTGCTGTTGCGCATGTGGCTCAAGCTCGGCCGCCCGGTGTGGACGTTTCCGCACGCGGCCTGGCTCGACGGCCTCAACTGCCGGCAGCTCCTCGACGCGCTGAAGATCGGGCCCCCCGAGCCCTACACCATCAAGATCATGGACGTGGCGGTCCGCTCGGCGTTCTCGGTCGAGGCCGAGGAGATGTCGGCCCTGTACCTGGTCCTCTACTCGGCGCTGTGCGGCGGTTTCCTGGAGTTCGAGAACGTCAACGGCAAGGGGGACTCCCACCGCCTGCGCAAGGGGATGTCGTGGCTGCTCGGGTGCATGAAGGACGAGGTCGAGCTCTACTGGCCGGGGTGCGTCCGGACCGGTGTGCGCGTGACGGAGCTCGACGCCGACGGCGACGGCGACGTGGTGGTGACGACCGCCTCCGGCGAGACGATCCACGCGGGGCGGGTGGTCGTGGCCGCCTCGCCGTTCTTGAACCACTGGAAGGGCCACAAGGGAGGCGGGCCCAAGCAGTCGCGCGCGGTCATCGCGGGGAGCTACTGCAGCCCCGCGCAGAAGGCGCTCGCGCAGGCGATGGTGCCCGGCCTCACCCGGAAGGTCTTCGTCGGCTACGACAGGGCGTGGTGGCGCCAAGCGGGGCTGTCCGGGTACGGCCTGAGCCACGCCGGCCCCATCGACTGGTTCATGGACAACTGCGGCTACGGGACCGACCACGAGGCAGAGAAGCTCGTCCTGCCCGCCCTGATGGCGTTCGTGGTGTCCAAACAGGTGGTGCCGTTCGACGCGATGTCTCCCGAGGAGCAGACGGCGTGCATCAACGCGCACGTGCAAACGGTCTTCGCGACGAAGCTGGCCGACGTGCCCGACGGCACGGTCCACGTGTCGCGGATGCCCAACATGCACTGCCCGGCGGCGGTCTTCCCGCCCGGTGCGCTCACCACGCACAAGGTCGACCTCCGCGAGCCGTACCGCGGCCGGGTCTACTACGCCGCGTCCGAGCTCGGCCGGCACTGGCCCGGCGGC
>SXOM01000354.1 GCA_005776735.1 Pseudomonadota bacterium | reverse complement strand
GATGGCGACCAGCGCCTCGGTCTGGTCGATGACGAGGTACCCCCCCGACTTGAGCCACACCCGCCGGCCGAGGGACCGGTTGATCTCCGTCTCGACGCCGAAGGTGTCGAAGATCGGCTCGGCGCCCCGGTACAAGTGCACCTTTTCCTTCAGGTTGGGCGAGAACTCGTCCATGAAGGCGCACACTTCTTCGTGGAGCTTGGCGGTGTCGACCACCATGCGCTCGACGTCGTCGTGGAAGGCGTCGCGGACCATCCGCAGGACCAGGCCGTGATCGATGTGCAGCGGCGCCGGCGCCTTCGTGCTGCGCGCGGCGTTCTGCACCTTCTCCCAGATGCCGACCAGGTAGTTCATGTCCTGCTTCAGCGTGAGGTTCGTCTGCGCGGCGCAGACGGTGCGCACGATGAAGCCCGCGCCCTTGGGGCGGTTCTTGTCGACGAATTCGCGCAGGCGGCGGCGCTCGCGGTCCTTGGCGATGCGCCGGCTGATGCCCACGTGGTCGACCGTGGGCATGAAGACGAGGTACCGGCCGGGCAGGGTGACGTGCGTGGTGACGCGGGCCCCCTTGGTGCCGATCGGGTCCTTGGCGACCTGGACGACGATCTCCTGGCCCTCGGTCAAGAGGTCCTGGATCGCCGGCTGGCCGGGCCGCGGGGCGTCGCGCGGCGGCGCCTCTTCCACCACGGTGGCGTCTTCGTCTTCGTCGGCCACGGCCGCGTCGTCGTCGTCGTCGCCGCCGTGCTTGTGGTCGAACATCTGGGGCCAGATGTCGCCGACGTAGAGGAACGCGGCGCGGTCGAGCCCGATGTCGACGAACGCGGCCTGCATGCCGGGGAGGACGCGGACGACCCGCCCCAGGTAGACGTTGCCGACGTACCCGCGGTCTACACCGCGGTCGACATGCAGCTCGATGAGCTGGCCGTTTTCGAGGAGGGCCACGCGGGACTCGCGGCCCGTCGTGTTGACGAGGATTTCGGTAGGCAAGGTGCACCTCTGTCGGGTGCCCGCCCGGTTCGCGAAGCCGCCGCGGCGCCCGCCCGTCGGGGGCTGCCGGGGTTTTCAGGGGTACGCTCTGGCGCTGCCATCTGGCTCCGCTTCCGGGGTTGCGGCGCGAGGCGCATCGCAACGCCGGAGTTCGGCGGGGACCCGAGTGAATCGGGTTTGGGGTTGGAAGGGGTGGGTCGGACGGTCCGACCTGGGAGCGAGACTATCCCATCCGCAACCAGACCGCCACGACGAGGCCGACGACCGCCACCGAGACCAGCGCCGCCCACCCCCACCGGGGCACACCGCGCGCCGTCGGGGCGGGCGGCACCGAAGCGGCCCGAGGCGGGACCGACGGGCCGGGCTCCCCCTCTGCGACGAAGGTCTCGGCGTTGGAGCGTGGTGGGTGACTCACCACCGGCGACGCCACGCCGGGGATCGACCGCCGGCGTGCGCCGCCCCCTTCGCTGACCCACTTCGTGCGGCCCGCCCACACCTCGCGCAGCGTGGCGACGTCGGGCACGCGCATGGCGGGGTCGACGTGCAGACACGCTTCGACCGCGACCTCCCAGCGCGCCGGCACCCCCGGCCGAACCGCGTCGAGCGGCCGGTAGTGGGCGCGGGTGACGCGGAGCAGGACCTGTTCGAGCGTGTCGCCCTCGAACGCCGGCACCCCCGCGACCATCTCGTAGAGCATCGCGCCGAGCGACCAGATGTCGGCGCGCGCATCGACACTGCCGGCGTCCCGCGCCTGTTCGGGCGCCATGTAGGCGGCGCTGCCGAGGATGAACCCTGCCCGCGTCATCTTGGCGTCGGGGGGTTCGAACTCCGGTCGGGCCAACCCGAAGTCGCAGAGGCGCGGCACCCACACCTCGCCGGCGCCTGCCTCGAGCAGCACGTTCGCCGGCTTCAGATCGCGGTGGATGACGCCCGCACGGTGCGCGGCCTCGACGCCGTCGAGGAGCCCCGCCACGAGCCGCTCGAGCCGCTCGGGCGGGAGCGATCCCGCGCGCAGCTCCGCCTCGAGCGTATGCCCCCCCTCCACCAACTCCAAGACGATGCCGGGTGTGCCGTCCACGTCGATCACGTCGAGCGCGCGGACGATGTTCGGGTGCACCAGCGCCGCCTGCAGGCGTCCCTCCCGCGCTGCACGGGCGAGCAGGTCGGGGTCCCGACTGCGGGACACCTTCAGCGCGCCGATGCGCCCGTCGGAGTGGCGGACCCGCCACAGGCGCGCCATGCCGCCCTCGGCGAGGAAACCCTCGACCTGCCACGGGCCCGTCTGCGTGGGGAGCTCTTGCACCCTCCCATGGTACCGCGGACCGCTCAGGTGCGGTGGAAACGGCGCTCGAGCTCCGCCACGTCGATGCGGATCGCGACCGGCCGACCGTGGGCACACACCGCGTGGTCCACCCCGTCGAGCTCCTCGACGATGCCGCGCATGCTGCGTTCGTCGAGCGTCTCGTTGGCGCGGACGCTCGTGTGGCAGGCGAGCGTCGCGAGCACGTGATCGAGGATGCCGCGGGGCAGGTGCCCCGGGCCGCCCGCGAGCAGGTCGTCGGCCACGTCGGCCAGGAGCATCGCGAGGTCGCGCCGGGCCAGCGGCGCGGGCACCCCGTGCACCGCGACCGTGCCGCCGCCCAAGAGCGCCACGTCGAGCCCCGCGTCGCCGAGCGCTTCGGCGTGGGCGCCGATCACCTGGGCGCGGGCCGGGCCGAGCTCGCACAGCCGCGGCGTGAGCAGGCGTTGGGCCCCTCCGAGCGCCGCCCGAGGGTCTTTCAGCAGGCGCGTCAGCGTGATCCGCTCGGCGGCCGCGTGCTGGTCGACGATCACCAGCTCGCCGCCCCCTTCGCACAGGATGTAGGTGCGCGCGAGCTGGCCGAGGACCCGCAGGTCGGCGAACCGGGGCACGGGCAGGAGCCCGCGCCCGAGCGGCGGGGCCGCGCGCGGGGGTGGGGGCATCGGCCGCAGGGGAGCGGCAGCGGGCAGCGGTGTGGCGGGCGCAG
>SXOM01000353.1 GCA_005776735.1 Pseudomonadota bacterium | reverse complement strand
GCCCGCCCCCGCGCCCGCCGCGCCGCCCCGCACCGCCGCGGAGCCCGCCTCGGCCGCTCGCGTGGTCCGCCAGACGCGCGGCGTGTGCCCGACCTGTCACACCGAGGTGGCCGCCGAGATCGTGGTCGACGGCGGCGTGGTGTACCTGCGGAAGCGTTGTGACACCGACGGCGTCACCCAGCAGATGCTCAGCCGCCACCCGGACTACTGGGTCGACCTCGACCGGTTCTACTTCGCGGTCAACGAGGAGAGCTACGCCCAGCGCGACTTCATCGTCCGCATGACCGAGAAGTGCAACCTCGCGTGCCCGATCTGCCTGGCGAAGGCCAACACCGAGAGCACCGCCGATCTCGATCTACGCGGCCTGGAGCAACTGTTGAGCGAGCGCCGGGGCATCAAGGTCGACCTGATGGCGGCCGAGCCCACCCTCCGCGAGGACCTCGCCGACTGGATCCGGAAGGTGAAAGCCTCCGGCTCCATCGCCGCGCTCCACACCAACGGCCTGAAGCTCGCCGACCGGGAGTACGCCCAGAGCCTCAAGGACGCCGGCGTCGACGAGGTCTTCCTGCAGTTCGACGGGATGGACGACCACGCGAACACCACCCTGCGCGGCCGTCCGCTGCTCAAGACGCGCATGGCCACGCTCAAGAACCTGCGCGACCTGGACATCGCGACGTCGCTCATCGTGGTGATCGCGCGCGACCTGAACGAACCGCAGGTCGGCGAGACGTTCAAGATGGCGCTCCAGCCCGAGAACGACCACATCCGCGAGGTCTTCTTCCTCGGGCTGCGGCTCCTGGGCAGCGCGCGGCACGCGGGCACCTTCGGCGACCAGGCGCTGATGCCCGACGAGCTGATCGACGCGCTGTGCACCCAACAACCCCGGATCCGCCGCGACCACGTCAAGGACTTCAACATGGTGTACTTCGCCATGTTGTCCGCCTTCCACGTGAAGAAGTGCCTGTACGTACAACACTACCTCGTCACGCGTGACGGCAAGGGCGGCTTCGAGACCGCGGCCGACGTGTTCGACCTCGCGACGCTCTCGCGCGCCGCCGCCCGGTACGCGGCGTGGCACAAGGAGCACCCCGCGATGGCACGCCTGCGCTTCGGGATGGCGCTGGCCGCCCAGGGCCTACGGGCCCCCGCGCGTCGCCACGCCCGCGACCTGCTCCAGCTCGAGCGCCTCTTCGAGAAGGGCATGAACCTGCGCGAGGTCCCCCGCAAGGTGCTGCTCCTCGGGTTCATCACCGCGTGCGACGAGCACAACTTCGACAGCCAGGTGGCCGTCAACTGCGGCAAGGGCGAGCTGAGCGTCGACGGCGGCTTCACCGAGTCCAGCGCCCACGCCAACGTGGAACGGGAGGCCCGGTTCGCCCAGACCGAGAAGAAGCCGGGGCGGCCGTTCGGGAAGCCCGCGAAGTAGCAAGGCGCCGGGCGCCCCGGCGCACGCCGGGGTCGCTTCAGCGCAGGCCGAACGTGAACAACCCCGTGAGTTCGGCGGTGACGACCATCGGGTCGAGCTCCCCCTCGCCTTCGAGCCAGGCCCACACCAGGCGCTCGACGCCCCCGGTGATCGCGAGCGCGACCGCGCCGGTGTGGTGCGGCCGCAAGAGCCCCCGCGCGACGGCGTCGACCAGGATGGCCTCGGTGAGCGCCTCGACCTGCGCGGACCGCGCCCGCACCTCGACCCCGCCCGCCCCCGCCGAGCGCGACTCCCGCAAGCTCAGGCGCGCGCCGTCGGGGTCGGAGGCCACCACCGTCGCCAGCTCCGCTCCGAGCGCCGCGTAGACCGCCATGGGTTCGCTCCCGACCCGGAGCGCCTCACGCGCGCGCGCGACGCCCTCGCCGAGCGGGCCCCAGAACCGGTCGAGCAGGGCCACGTACATCGCGTGCTTGTCGGCATAGTACAGGTAGAAGGTGCCTCGGGCCACGCCCGCCTCGGCCACCACGCGATCGACGGTGGCCGCAGCGTAGCCGACCGCCAACAGCTCCCGCAGCCCGGCTGCCTCCAACCGACGCCGCTTCTCGGCCTTGTTGTCTTCGCGACGCCCCATGCCCGCGCCCTCTATCCGGACCGCACCGCACGGCGCAGGCGATGGCCACCGGGCCCCGCGCGCCTCGGGACGGACCCGGGCCATCGCCCTCCACAATTTTGTCCCTTGACATTCCTGACGGTATCGTCATATTCTTGTGGCATGATCGGAATCCCCGTCGCCTTCGTCACCTCCGGCCTCGTCGAGTACTTCGTCCACAAGCACGTCCTGCACGGGCGTGGCAAGGACAAGAAGAGCTTCTGGTCGTTCCACTTCCACGAGCACCACGGTCAGAGTCGCCGCAACGACATGATCGACGAGGACTACCTGCGGTCGCCGTTTCAGTGGAACGCGCAGGGCAAGGAGGTCGTCGCGCTCGCCGCGCTGGCCATCCCGGTCGCGGCGGTCTTCCCGATCGCTCCGTTCTGGTCGGCGACGAGCCTGTGGCATCTTCGCAACTACTACAAAGTACACAAACGGTCGCACCTCGATCCGGACTGGGCGCGCGAGCACCTGCCCTGGCACTACGACCACCACATGGCCCCTGACCAGGACCAGAATTGGGGGGTCACGCGCCCCTGGGTCGACACGCTGCTGGGCAGCCGCCTGGTGTACGCGGGCACCGAGAAGGAGCTCAAGGACCGGGCCCGGCGGGCAGCGGCGCGGGCGGCACGCGAAGCGGCGAACGGCGAAGCGGCCCCCCACGCAGCGAAGTAGGCGGGCGGGGCGCCGCGACCGTCCCGAAGCGGGCAGGGTCCGGCGCGCCCCGCGGCCTCGGGTACGGCGCCGTCCCCTATCGGTTCTCGGCCACCCAGGCGCGGAGTTGCCCGGGCCGCGCGTCGAAGAAGGTCTGCAGGCACGCCACGTGCTCGACGTACTCGGAGTCGGCGTAGTACCTACGGGGGTCGGCCTTCACCGCGTCGCCGATCACCGCGTCGAGCTCGCGCACCCGCGCAGCGCCGTCGGCCGCCTCCAACGCATCGGCGTATTCAGACACACGCTGCACCAGCTCGGCCTTGCACGTGCTGTCGAGGTGACAGGACGACGCGAGCATGCCCATCGTGTACTTGTCGATGTCCATCCCGTACTGGCCGCAGTCCGGGTAGGACCAGGGCCGGAAGCCGTAGTCGAGGTCCATCGACTGGGTCAACAGCGTCCAGTCGTCGGCCACCGGCTCGTGGTACACTTGGTAATTGCTCAGGTCGTAGCTGTAGCTGTCCCAGTGGGCGATGGTGATCTCGAGCGCCAACGCGTCGATGAAGCGATCCCAACTCAAGAGCGGCTCGACGGCCGGGCGCCACGAGGCCCCGCGCGCGCGCGCAGCGTCGCCCAGGCGTTCGAACGCTTCGTGGGAGCCCTCGTCGTCCTCTTCGACCTCCATGCAGTCCAGGTCGGTCACGTCACAGTAGGCGTCCCGGTTCTCGTACAGGTTGCCGTCGGGCTCGGCGAACCACGCCTGCAGGAAGTCGTCGTTGTGCGGCTCCATCACGTCGTAGAAGCCGTAGTCGCGCCCGTTGACCTGGAGCTGCGCGAACGCCGTGCGCGACGCGGGGTACCCCCACTCGCGGTAGAACGCATAGGACAGGGCCGAGGACATGTGGCTCGGGTCGTAACACTCGTTCTGGAGGTAGAACTTCTTGACGCCGAACAGCTCCTGGTCGGGGTCGTCACGATTGACGTCGACGACCAGGGATGGTTTCTGGTCGATGTCCTGCCACGACGAGCTGCCCTTGATGTGCACCTGCACCGGCCACTGGCGTCCCTCCCACTGAAGGGTCGCCGGCACGTAGTCGCGCCCGTCGCGGCGAAGTTGGTCCCAGGCGTCGCCGTCGAGCTCGAGGGCGAACTGCCAGATTCGGACCGGGTCGTCGTAGAGGCCCGGGAGCGCCTCGGGCTCGGCGGTGTCCTCGGCCCAGGCGGTGTCGCCCGGGACTCGCTCGAGCGCCACCGGCCCCGGAGCGGCAGAATCGCCCGGCGGCGGCCCTCCGAGGTCGATGGCGGTGGTGGTGCAGGCGACGAGCCAGAACATCCCGCCGAGGGTAGCGCCTTGCCACGGGATTGCAAAGAGGAGGCGACCAAAGCCGGGCGACCACGGCATTTCCGTGCTATCCGGCGGGTTGGAAGCCGCCCATGCTCATCCTCCTCCTCGCCTGCGACACCCCCACGCCCGCCAAGCCCGCCGTCGACACCCCGTGGCGGGCCTGCGACATCGGCGACGGCGTCGCAATCCCCCTCACCTACGCCCCCACGGCGGCGGCCACGGTCAAGGAGGATCACCTCGGCGTGGTGCACGTCTACGCGCAGAACGACGCCGACCTGTTCTTCGCGGCCGGGTACGAGCAGGGCCGCCAGCGGCTCTACCAGATCGACCGGGCGCGCCACGCCACGCGGGGCACGCTGTCCGAGCTCGACGGGGAGTCGGCGCGCGACACCGACCTCATCGCGCGTACGTTCGACTTCACCGAGCTCGGCTGCCGCACGCTCAAGTACCAGGCCGAGAAGCGGCCCGACGATCTGGGCCTCGGCGTGGCGTTCACCGCGGGCCTCAACCGCTACATCGAAGACCTCGCGGCGGGCACCGCCGAAGCGCCCCACACCTACGGGCAGGACGCGCTCACCTACATCCCCGAGCCGTTCACCGTCGTGGACGTCGTGTCGATGGGCAAGCGCATCACCCTCGGGTACAGCAACCAGCTCGACTACGACATCCTGGTGAGCGTGTCGCAGGAGCTCGTCAACAACTTCGACGACGTGCCGGTATGGCAGCCCGCCCGCGGCCAGTTCACGGTCGATGGGTACGTCCCCACCGACGACACGCAGGCCGTCGCCGCGCCGATCGACCCGCGCTACGCCGACCTCGACCTGCCCGACGACTTCGGGTCCCGGCTGTCCACGCTCGCCAAGGCGCAGGGCGTCGGCCGGGCCAGCAACAACTGGGTCTTCCCCGGGCGCCACACGGCCAACGGAAAGCCGCTCATGGCCAACGACCCCCACGCTTCGCTGATGGCGCCGAGCATGGTCATCGCCTGGCACCTCAACTCGGCCGACGCCGGTGGCAACTTCGACGTGGCGGGCTTCAGCTTCCCGGGCGTGCCCGGCGTGCACATGGGGCACAATCGCCACATCAATTGGGCGGCGACCACCAATTTCGCCGACATCATGGACATCTTCGACGTGGTGATCGACGAGGACGGGTACGCCGACATCGGCGGGGAGCTCGTCCCGGTCCGCACCCGCGACGAGGTGATCCGCATCCTCCAGGCCGACGGTTCGTTCGTCGAGGAGGTGCACGTCATCACCGAGATCCCCGACCGCGGGACCATCCTGCCCGACGAGCTGTTGCCGGTCGACCGCAACGTGTTCGCCGAGGGGCACGTGATGATCGCGTGGGCCGGCTTCGAAACCGACACCCAGGAGCTCTTCGAGTACCTGGACTTCGATCGGGCGCGCAACACCGACGAGTTCCGCAGCGCGGTCGGCATGGAGATGATCGGCACGATGAACTGGGTGTTCGCCGACGCCTCGACCATCGGGTACCAGACCCACGGCCACATCCCCGTCCGCGGGGGCGATCCGCGTCGCATCCAGGCGGCGAGCGACCCCGAAGCGTTGTGGACCGGGGAGTTCCTCGCCGACGACCTGTTCCCCACGCTCGACGGTTCGCAGGACTGGATCGGCACGGCGAACAACGCCCCGTTCGATCACATCCTCGACAACGACCCGACCAACGACGCGTTCTACTACGGCAGCTACTTCGACCCGGGCTGGCGCGCGGCGCGCATCGCCGAGCTGGCCGACGACGCCGTGGCGCGCGGCGCGCTCACCCGGGAGGACATGGCGACCATGCAGGCCGACGTGGCCTCGGGCATCGCCCAGGACCTGCTCCCGATGCTCGTCGCGGTGGCCGCGAAGATCGACACCGACGAAGCCCTGGCCGACTACCGCGGGCGCACCGAGCTCACCGACGCGGTGGCCCGCCTGGCGGCCTGGGACGGCAGGATGGACGCGAACAGCGAGGAGGCGGTGCTCCTGCACACTTGGCAGGCGCTGCTCGGCCGGCGCACGCTCTTCGGCGACATGAGCATCCTGTTCGACGCGATCGCCGAGGCCACGCCGGTCACGGTGGCCAAGCTCAGCGTGCTCGCCCACAGCACCGGCAACGAGGCGCTGCTCGACGGAAAGGGCGACGCCGACATGCTCGCCGCGCTGTCCGACGCGCTCGAGTGGATCGAGGACGAGCGGGTGGCCCGCGGGCTCGACCGCCTGACGTGGGGCGACGTGCACACCGCGCGGTTCGGCGGCACCTTCGCGGACGACATCGAGCGGCCGTTCTCCGGGGACGAGTCGACGGTCAACGTGGCCGACTGCCCCGCGTGGTCCGATGGCGACCTGGCGTCGCCGTGCGCTTCGCACGAGGGCAGCATCTATCGGGCGATCGTGGAGTTCGGCGACGACGACGTGCCCGAGATGTGGTTCCACGTCGGCCACGGCGGCTACGGCGCCGAGGACGACTGGCACACCTTCACCTACCAGTACCTGCCCTTCCGCGGGTCCGAAGTCGACGCCGCCGCCGTGCGCACCTGGGAGATCACCCCGTGAATCGCTTCTTCTGCCTCCTGCCGCTCCTCGCCGCGTGCGAGCCGCCCGCGTGCGACGACGGGTACGTCTTCAACACCGAGGGCCTGTGTGTCGAAGACACCGGCGCCCCGGCCGACACCGACTCCGGCCAGGACACCGACTCCGGCCAGGACACCGACTCCGGCCAGGACACCGACTCCGGCCAGGAGACGGGTGACAGCGGCGACACCGCGGACAGCGGCGACACCGCGGACAGCGGCGACACCGCGGACAGCGGCGACACCGCGGGCTGACACGAGGCCCGCGGGCGTCGACGCGGGTCGCCTCCCGCCGTCGGCATCGTCTCCCGCCGGGGCCGGGGCCCCCGGCCTGCGCCGAAAATGCACTGCGCTGGCTGTTGCCGACTGGTGAAAGCCGGAATGTTTGGGCGCAGTGTACTCCCGCGCAGGCGGCCACCCGCACGGTTGTGTTCGTGGCGCATGTGGACACGCACCGCCACGCCTGGGTGATGAGTGGCAGCGGCCCGTTT
>SXOM01000352.1 GCA_005776735.1 Pseudomonadota bacterium | reverse complement strand
GATGGTTGGTTGCAAGGGGCCACTTAGACAAAGAAGCGGCGCCAGGAGGCCGAAGGCGCGGCCGTGGCGCGCGGTCTCGCACGCCACCCCGGCCAGGACCGCCGCGACCTTCAGCGCCGCGCCGAAGTCGCCGGCCGCGGTGAGGTGCATCAGCCGTGCGGGCGACTCGGGGGGCAACGCCGCGGCGATGCTCCGGTGCGCGCCGACGAGCCGGGCCTCGGTCCACCCCGCGAGGTGCGCCGAGCCGCCGCGCGCGCGCCAGCGGCCTTCGTGGTCGGGGGCGGCGGCGCCGATCTCCTGGAGCTCGCCCAGGCCCACCTCGATCTCCCACTCCGGCCGGGCGGTGGCCACCGCGAGCACCGGCAGCGCGGTGGCGCCGGCCAGCACCAGCCAGGCGTGCAGCTCCTCCAGCCCGGGGTCGTCGGGCCGGCGCGACTCGACCGGCTCGTCCGACACGTACCCGCCCGCCTGGAGGGCTTCGATGTTGTCGCGTGGGACGCGCAGCCGCCCGTCTTCGAGGCGCGCCACGTCGGCGGCCTGCCACGCGTCGAGCTCCTGGTCCAGGCGGCGCGGGCGGCCGTCGGTGCGGCGGTGCAGCTCTTTGGCGGCGTCTTCGCGCAGGTGCAGGAACGCGTCGGGGCCGTGGAACCACCGCTGCAACGAGGTGGCCGAGAGCGGCCGCAGGCGCAGGCTGGCCTCGGGGACCCCGATGCGCACGAAGACCCCGGCGGACGCGAGGCGCTCGAGCACCCGCCGCGACCACGGATCGACCACGTCGACCGAGTCGATGATCACCCGCGCGCCGGCGCCGATCTGCACCCGCAGGTCGTCTTCGACGCCGGCCGGGCCCTTCATCAGCGCCGCCTCGGGGACCAGCGCCCGGAGCGACGAGAGGGGGCGGGTGCCCGGTCGGGTGACCAGTACCGTGAGGCCGCGGGCTTCGGCCCGACGGCGCAGCTCCTCCGCGAAGCGGGTGCGGCCGGTGCCGGGCGGCGCGGCGACCGCCACGTCGTTCCCGGACAACAAGACCTCGAGTGCCCCCGCGAGCACCTCGTCCCGCTCCAGCAGCGCCAACGACGTGCGTTGCGGCATCTCGCCGCCCTCCTCGGTCAGCGCCCGGCGCACGTCGGCGGCGTTGATCGGCCGCTCGGCGGGTGACACCGCCAACAGCGAATGGACCACCCGCGCGATGCCCGACGGCACCGTCGGCGCGGTGACCTCGAGCTGGGGCACGACCAGGTCGTACGGTGAGGTCAGCCGCTTGGTGAGCGAGAAGACGTCCAGCGGACGGGAGCCCGCGAGCGCGTCGTACAACATGACGCCGAACGCGAACAGATCGGCGCGCTGGTCCACCTTGCGGCCGACGATCTGCTCCGGCGCGAGGTACCGGGGGGTGCCGACCACGCCCCCGTCGCTGGTCACCGACGAGTCGCCCGGGGTGCCGCGCGCCAGCCCGAAGTCGAGGAGCACGACGCGGCCCCGCTCGTCGACGAGCACGTTCTCGGGCTTCAGGTCGCGGTGGATGATGCCCGTGGAGTGCACGCGGATGAGCACGTCCAACAACCGGATGGCGGGTTCGCGCAGCTCGTCCCACGTGAGCGGCGCCTGCGCGCCGGGGAACTTGCGCCCCTTCACCAGCTCCATGACGATGTACGGCTCGGTGAGGTGGAACCCGACCTCGAACAGCTTCACCACCCCGGGGATCTGGAGGTTCTGCAGCGCGCTGATCTCGCGTCGGAACCGCGCCATGTGCGCGGTGGACGTGACCCGGACGAGCTTGAGCGCCGCCTCCTGCCCGGTGAGGAGGTCGACGGTGCGCCACACCCGCCCGCTCCCTCCGGAGCCGAGCATCTCCATGAGCTCCCATCGGTCGTCGATCCGGGAGGGGTTGAAGTTGCTCACGGCGCGATCCTATCAAAGATCGTGTCGGGACAGCGGTGCCGGGGTGGTCGCGCCCCAGGGCGGCCCGAGGTGGGGCACGGGCACCCCACCTGCACGCTCGATCCGGCCGATCCCGGCGGCACGCCGCTTGCAGAACGCGCGGTGTCCCCGGTCGCACCATGCTGCTGTTCTTCGTCGCCTGCGCCGCTTCGCCCGACAACGCGCCGCTCCTGGTCGACACCGTGCCCTACCGCGACGGCGAAGTGCTCGTGAGCGTGGCCGGCGATGGGGTGGCCCAGATGGGCCTCGAAGACGACTACGGGGTCGCCGAGGTCGATCGCAGCGACGAAATCGCGGTGGTCCGCCTCGGGTTCGACGCCGAGCGCCCGGTGCGCGACGTGCTCGCCGAGCTCGAGGGCGACCCGCGTGTGCGCTTCGTCGAGCCCAACCACCTCGTGCGCGGCTATGGTCTCTCCAGCGACGCCTACGTCGGCTACCAGTGGAACCTGCCCGCCGTCGGCGCCAGCGAAGCTTGGGGCCACACCACCGGGAAGGGCGTCACCGTCGCGGTGATCGACAGCGGCCTCCGCACCGGCGGCCCGGACGGCATCACCCACGTCGGCACCGGGTGGGACTTCTACGACCAGGACGCCGACCCCAAGGACGGCAACGGCCACGGCACGTTCGTCGCCGGCACCATCGGCCAGACGACCAACAACGGCACCGGCGTCGCCGGCCTGGCCCACGACGCCACGATCCTCCCGATCCGTGGGCTCGGAGACGACGGCTCGGGCGACATGGCGGCCATCGCCAACGGCCTCGTGTGGTCGGTCGACTCCGGGGCCCAGGTCGTGAACATGTCGCTCGGCTCCGCGTACGCGTCGCGCACGCTCGAGTCGGCGTGCGACTACGCCTACGCGCACGGTGTCACCGTCGTGGCCGCGTCGGGCAACGAGTACGCCACCCAGTTGAGCTACCCGGCGGCGTACGAGTCGGTCATCGCGGTGGGCGCCGTCGGTCGCGGGGGCAACCGCGCCGGCTACAGCAACCGGGGGACGGGCCTGGACTTCGTCGCCCCCGGCGGGGACCTGTCCAAGGACGAAGACGGCGACGGGTATGCCGACGGCATCCTCCAGGAGACCGTCGAAGACGGCGCGTGGACCTACACGTTCTGGGAGGGCACCTCGATGGCCGCGCCCCACGTCGCGGCGGCGGCGGCGCTCCTGGTCGCCGACGGCGCGTCCGGGCCCGACGAGGTGGTGGAGCTCTTGGCTGCCACCGCCCACGACCGCGGCGCCGCCGGCTACGACACCAGCTACGGGTACGGTGCCATCGACGTGGGCGCGGCGCTCGCCGCGCGCGCGGGTGGGGTCACCGCGCCCGACGAGCCGGCGCCGGAGGAGGAAACGTCCACCGTGCCCACCGTCGACCGCACCCCCCCGCAGATTCGGGACGTCAGCGCGGTCACGCAGGGCCGCAAGTTCACGGTGCAGTGGGTTAGCGACGAGCCCGCCACCACCTGGGTGGACTTCACCACCTACGGCGCGTACGGCGACGACACGCTCACCACCAGCCACGCGCTCTCGCTCACCGGCAGCACCGGGAGCACCTACTACTTCACCCTGCGCAGCACCGACGCGTCCGGCAACACCGCCGCGTCCACCACCTACTACATCCGGCTGTGAACCCCATGCGCTGCTCCGCCTTCCTGCTCGCCCCGCTCGCCGGCTGCGCCATCGGCCTGGACCAGGTGATCGACGCCACCGAGGTCCCGGCGTTCTCCGATCCGGCGGACACGGGCGACGGGGCCGACCCGGGAACCGACGAAGCCGGCGCGCGCCCGACCACGGTGTCGATGGAGTCCCGCCTGTACCGGATGGAGGCGGGGGACATGGTGGTCACCGAGCCGCCGGGGCTCGATGGTCTGTGGGACCAGGTGCTCAGCACGCCGCTGTTGGTCTACGTCGACCGCGAGTCCGACGACAGCCTGGAGTTGGTGGCAGCGCTCGCCGGCGCCGACGGCCTGCAGAACCCCTGCGAGAAGGTGCGCCGCTTCCCGGCCGCCGACTGGTCGCACAACCCGGCCTTCGCGGCCGGCCCCGGTGAGTTGGACACGAGCTTCGCCGGCCACGCCGCGTCGTTCCGCGAGCTGCAGCTCAGTGGGGTGGTCGACGAGTACGCCTTCGGTTGGCGCGACGGCACGCTCGACGCCGAGTTGGACACGCGGGAGCTCCAGCCGGCGCTCGGGATGAACGACGTGTGTGCGTTCGTCGAGGACCTCGGGGGTTCTTGCCACTCCTGCGCCGATGGCGAGGCGGCGTGTTTCCACGTGCGCATCGAAGAGGTGCAGGCCGAGTACGTCGAGGCCGACTTCGACGTCACGCCCGACGCCCGGGGCTGTGAACGCTGAGGGCGTCGCGCCGCGACCGTCCGCGGGTCGGGCAGGGTCCGGCGCGCGGCGCGCGGCGCCCGCGATACACTCTGCCCGGTGCTGCTCCTCCTCCTGACCGCCTCCCACGCCGAGGGTCCCGCCTTCCCGGAGTGGCTCGCCCGGGGGGACGCGGCCGCGGCGGAGCTGGATCGCGCGGCGACGGCGCTGGGCGTGCTCGCCGACGAGATCGGCGCTTCGGGTCGTGCCCACCGCTTCGCCGAGCTGCACGCGGCCTCGGAGTTGGTGGTGCGCCGCGCATCGGCGCTGCGGTCGACGTTGGCGGCCGAACCCTGATGGGTGCGCGCCGCGCGGCGGGGTTGTCGAGCTCGGGCCCGGTCGCGGCGCGGCGCCCAGGCTAAGTGTGCCCCATGATCGACCTCTACTCGTGGGCCACGCCGAACGGCATCAAGGTCTCCATCGCGCTGGAGGAGCTCGCGCTCCCCTACACCTTCCACCCGGTCAACATCGGGCGGGGTGAGCAGTTCCAGCCCGACTTCCTCCGCATCAGCCCCAACAACCGCATTCCCGCGATCCTCGATCGCGACCCCGGTGTGTCGGTGTTCGAGTCCGGCGCCATCCTGGTGTACCTCGGCGAGAAGACGGGGAGGTTCCTGCCTGTCTCTGGCGCCGAACGCTACGAGGTGCTGCAGTGGTTGTTCTGGCAGATGGGCGGCCTCGGGCCG
>SXOM01000351.1 GCA_005776735.1 Pseudomonadota bacterium | reverse complement strand
CCCGTCGGTGGCCGGTTCGGTGACGCGGCGGGTGACGGGTCGGGGGGAATTGGCCGAGCGGAGCGCCGGGTCGCCGCTTGCGGCGACCCGGCGGGGGAGCGAGCGCCAATTTCACCCGGCCCGGCAGGACCCGGGGGTGACCTCGTCCATGCCCACGCCTCGCCGGGGGTCTGCCCCCATCGACCGAGACGCCGACCCGCGCCCCGGGTCGCCGCGTCTTGCCCGGCCCACCGCCGATGGCTCAGCCTTCCCCATAGGTGCGTCGGTACATCTGCAGGTAGCCGAGGACCTTGCGGACGTAGCGCCGGGTCTCGGTGAACGAGATGTTCTCGGCGAACTCGTCGGCGTCCGGCGGGCGGGTGTAGCCGCCCAGCCACCGGTCGACGGCGTTGGCACCGCCGTTGTAGCTGGCGATCACCAGCGGCAGCCGGGGCTCCACGGCGGCGCGCTCCCAGCGACGTTGAAGCAAGCCGAGCTCGGTAGTACCTAGCCGAGCGTTCACGCCGGCGCGATACAGCTCACTCGGGTGGAAGCCGGGGATGCGGTCGCGGGCGAGGTCGGCCGCGAGCTTGGGCATGAGCTGCATGAGCCC
This sequence comes from Pseudomonadota bacterium, assembly GCA_005776735.1. Lineage (GTDB taxonomy): Bacteria > Myxococcota_A > UBA796 > UBA796 > SXON01 > SXON01. The sequence continues at coordinate 5,534 of SXOM01000351.1, read as the reverse complement.
CCGTGCGCCGGCGGGGGAGGTGACCGAGGGGTCGACGCCCGACTCTGCGGTCATGATCGCGTACGGAAGGAGCGGGTCCAGCGCGTACTCGGTGGCGATGGCGGTGACCGCGCCCCGGTGCGGGCGGACCACGCAGGCTTCGAGGCCGGCGCGCTCCGACTTGTACCGGCAAGCGAGCTTCTTGGCCCCAGAGTAGTCCTCGGCGTCGACCAGGAGCCACGAGAAGGCCAGGGCGGTGTCCTTGTCCTTGCCCGCTTCAGCGTGCAGGCCGCCGAGGAGGGGCCGGGCCCAGTCGGGCATGCCGGCTTCGATGAGCAGGCGCGCCGTCTCGACCTCGGGGTGGGCGCCGACGAACGACGCGGGCAGCTTCGGCGGCGTGGCGGGCGGGGGCGCGGGGTACTTTCGACCGAGCCGTTGCGCGGCGAACCACGCATAGCCGGTGTCGGGGTACAAGCTCAGGACCTGTTCCAGGCCCTTGGTGTCGCCCTGGATGCGGGCCCGCCAGTAGCGGGCGGCCACGGCGAGGTCGACCTGCGGCCACGCGCCGAGCAGCTTCTCCATCTCGTTGGCCGCTTCGATGTCGCGGCCGAGGCGATGCAGGTCCCACGCGCGGAACCAGCGGGCGTCGGTGGCGAACTTCCCGTCCGGGTGCTCCGCCAGGTACACCCCGAGGGCGGCGACCGCGCCTTCGAGGTCGCCCGCGTCGTGTTTCATGTAGCCGGGCTTCCACGCTGCTTCGTCGGCCTGCTTCGCCTCGGGGAACCGGCGGACCAGCTCGCCATAGAGGCCCTCTGCGGCGGGGTAGTCGCCGGCGCGCGCGGTGGCGAGCGCGTACTGGAAGAGCGTGTCGGGGCGCTCGCGCGCCGCCGGCAACGCCGCGTAGGCGTCGCGGGCGCGGCCGTAGGCTTTCCCTTCGAAAAGGGCATCGGCGAGGAAGAGGCGCTCCTCCTCGGTGTCGAAGGGGTCGGCCACGGCGATCGCGTCCAGGAGCGGGACCGCGTCTGCGGCCTCCTTCTGGGCGAGCAGCGTCCGGGCGCGGTCCATCATCAAGGCCCGCCCGTCGACCGTCGCCGCGTCCGGGACCGGAGCGCCCATCGCCGCGAGGCGTCCAGCCGCCTGATCTGCAAAGGAATCTCGTGGAAACTTGCTCCACAGTGCGCGATACGTCGACAGGGCGGCCTCGGTCTCGCCGCGGGTCTCGGCGCCGCGGGCCAGCCAGTAGCGCGCTTCGGCGCCGGCGCCGCGCACCTCGAGGAGGGCGCGGAGGCCATCGCGGGCGTCCAGGGAACGGTCGGCCTGGACCAGGGCGCGGCCGCGGAGGAGCTCGTCTTCCGGGCCGCTCAGGGCGACCCCCTCCAGCGCCGCCACGGCGCCGGCGGGATCGTCGCGGACGAGGAGGGCGCGGGCGCGGATCAGGCGGGCGTAGGGGGCCAGGCGCTTGTCGCTGACGCCGGCGGCGACCTCGGCGGCGCGGCCGGCGTTGCCCAGGCGTTCGAGGCACCGGGCGGCGGCGAGCCGCTCGACGTCGCGCTCGGGGGCGGGGAGCGCGTCGACCACGCCCTGGCAGTCGCCGGTGGCCATGGCGTCGCCCCACGAGGCGGCGGAGGCGAGCGGGACCAGGAGGTACAGGGCGTGGAGCATGGGTTTCCCTTGACAGGTCAATATCGCCCGGCGCGGGCTCGGCGTAAAGACACCGCGGGCGGGCAAACATCGCCCGGCGGCGCGGACCGGCCGGCGGACCCCGCCCGACGTGCGACCGGTCGCGGGCCGGGCCCCAGGCACGGCTCCGCCGCGGGGCTGCGGCTCCCTGGCTACAGCACGTCGGCCAGGATGCGCGGGTCGGTGGCCGCCATCGCGGCGACGTTGCGGGCGATCAAGCCCTGCTCGAGCAGGACGCGCAGGTGGTCCTCCAGGCGCTGCATCCCCTGGGCGCGCTGGGTGGACATGACGTTGTGGAGCTGGTGCAACTTCTGCTCGCGCACCAGGTTGCGCACGGCGTCGGTCGCGACGAGCACCTCGGCGGCGAGGACGCGGCCGCGGCCGTCGGCGCGGGGGAGGAGCCGCTGCGCCACCACCGCGGTGAGCGTGTTGGCCAGTTGCACGCGCACCTGGTCCTGCTGACCGGCAGGGAAGACGTCGATGATCCGCGAGATCGTGCCCGCGGCGTGCGGGGTGTGCAGGGTGGCGAGCACGAGGTGGCCGGTCTCGGCGGCCGTGAGCGCGGTGGCGATGGTCTCGAGGTCGCGCATCTCGCCGACGCAGATGACATCGGGGTCTTCGCGCAGCGCGTGCCGGAGGGCCGCCGCGAAGCTGTGCGCGTCGCTCCCGACCTCGAGCTGCACCACGAGCGCCTTGCGGTGCTGGTGGCGGAACTCGATGGGGTCCTCGATGGTGACGATCTTCACCTTGCGCCGGAGGTTGATCTGGTCGATCAGCGCGTTGAAGGTGGTCGTCTTTCCGTGGCCGGTCGGCCCGGTGACGAGGATGAGCCCCGAGTCGCGCATCACCAGCTCGCGGAGGATCGGCGGCAGGCCGAGCTCGTCGGGCGTGCGCGTGCGGCGCGGCGTCACGCGGATCGCCGCTTCGGCCACGCCGTCGCGCAGGTGCACCGACACGCGGAAGTGGCCGAGCACCGCGTCGGTCCGGGGGTCCTGCACCTCGGTGGACACCGAGATCTGCCAGTCGCGGTCGAGCGCTTCGAGCTGGTGGTGCTGCAAGAGCGAACGCACCAGGGCGTCGCAGCCGGGCTTGTCGAGCGGCTCGCCGGCGAGGGAGCGGATCTCGCCGTGCACCCGCATCGTGGGCGGCGCCCCGGCGACGAGGTGGAGATCGGACCCGCCGGCGGCGAGGACCTGCGCCAGTAGCTCCACCACGTCCATTCCCGCAGCGTAGCCGTTTCCGGGCTACGATGGCGCATGCGCGTGTGGATGCTGCTCGGCCTGTTGGCCTGCGACCAGGGGATCCAGTCGGGGAAGTTCAAGCCGGGCGAAGGCGATGCGTGCGAGGGGGAGTGCCAGGACGGCCTCACCTGCGGTCACGACGGCCTGTGCCAGACCACCGGTGAGCCGGGCACGGCGGTCGACGGCGCCGATTGTTCCGCGTCGGCCGACTGCGCCTGGGGCCTGGAGTGTTCGTCGGACAACGTGTGTGTCGACGAAGCGGCCGGGGGCACGGGCGGGGACGGGGCCACCTGCGACGACGACGACGACTGCCAGGCGGGATTTGCGTGCGACGACGGCGCGTGTGTCGACCTCGAGGTGCCCTACTGGGCCGGTGGCGCCTGCCCCGCCGACGCGGCCGACGCCGACGAGTTCCGGGTGTTGTTCCAGGTCCCCGACCTGCCGACCACCGACGAGCTCGACTTCTTCTCGATGCCGTTCCCCAACGACCTGCGGCTGGACGCCGAAGGGCACCGGGTGCTCGACGGGTTCCCCGACCCCGGCGAGGCCGCGCCCGGCGTCGGCCGCCTGTTGTCGTTCCTGGAGCAGGAGACGTACTGGGGCCTCGATCCCGTCGTGTACTTCCGCTTCAACAAGCCCCACGATCTCGACTCGATCCGGGTGCTCACCACCGACGCCACGGTGCACTTCGCCGACATCACCGACCCCGACGAGGACGGCGACCTCAGCGCGTTCCAGTACTTCACGCGCCAGTCGCGCGACCGGTACATCTGCCAGAACTGGCTCGCGATCACCACCTTCCCCGGCGAGCCGCTCCTCCCCAACCGCACCTACGCAGTGTGGGTCACCAAGGGTGTCACCAGCGGCGGCGACGAGATCTTCCGCGACGACGACTTCCCGATGCTCATGCAGGACGATCGCCCGGACGACCTGACCGACGCCCGCGCCTTCGACACCTTCGGGCCCTTCCGCGAGTACGTCGACGCCCAGGGCCTCACCCGCGGCGACATCGTGGCGGCCACGGTCTTCACCACCGGCGACCCCGCGCGCGACCTGCGCTACGCCCGCGAGGTGGTCGAGGCCGAGACCACCGAGGTGTCGGTGGCCGAGGTCGGCTCGTGCGGTGCGTCCCCCTGCGGTCGTGCCTGCGTGGGCGCTTCCGGCCTCGCGGAGCACCACGCGCTCGTCAACGTCCCCGACTTCGCGGGCGACGGCGTCGTCCAGTACAACTCCACCTTCCGCCCCGAGGTCCGGGCCACCGCCTCGGTCTGCGCGGTCTACACCATCCCCGACGGCGAAGCCCCCGAGGCGGGCTGGCCGGTCGCGGTGTGGATCGGCGACCTCGGCGGCGACGCGCAGGACGCGGTCCAGAACGGCGTGGCCGAGGCCCTGGCCGCCGAAGGGGTGGCCACGCTCTCGATCGACCTGCCCCACCACGGCGATCGCACCACCGGCGACGATCCGCTCGCCGACTGGTTCGCCGTCGAGTTTCCCGGCGCGTGGCGCGCCACCCTGTTCCAGACGTTCGCCGACGGCTTGTCGCTCCACCGCCTCGCGGCCGACGCCCAGCTCGGCCTCGATCCCGACGAGGTGTGGCTGGTCGCCGAAGGGGTGGGCGCCGACGCGGGCGTGCCGCTCTTGGCCTGGGGCCGCGACTACCGCGGCGGCGCGCTCGGCAACCCGGCGGGCCTCCTCGGCGAGCTCGCCACCCGCCGCGGCGCACCGTACGACCTGGAGCACGCCCTCCAGCGCGCCTACGCCGACACCAACCTCAACCGGTACCAGCCGGCGGTCTCGCTCCTGCAGATGTGGCTCGGCCCGCTCGACCCGATGTCCAGCGGCCAGGGTGTGCTCCGCGACGCCGACACCCTCGCCAAGCACGTCCTGGTGGTCAGCGGTGTCGACGACGCCGAGGTCCACGACGACGCGCGCCACGCCGTCCTCCGCACCCTGTCCGTCCCCACCGTCGGCGAGCTGCTCGAAGACTTCGACCAGGGCGACGGCGGCGACCAGGTCTACGAGAACGTCTCCACCGACGACGGCCGGCGCACCGCGGCCGAGCTGCAGTTCGAGGCCGGCCACCACGCCCTGAGCGAGGTCGGTGTCGAGGCGGTCACCACCTTCGTCCAGAGCGGGGTCGAGGCGGGGTCGCCCACCATTCGGGACTGAGCGGCGCAGCGCGGGCCGGGCACGACGCGTCGACCACGGGGCGCGGGTCGGCGTTTTTGAGGGGGGAAACGCACGGGCGAGGGGCAGAACGAGGTCAGCCCCGGGTCCTGCCGGGCCGGGTGAAATTGGCGCTCGCTCCCCCGCAGATTCGCCGCAAGCGGCGAACCCGCGCTCCGCTCGGCCAATTCCACCCGACCCGTCACCCGCCGCGTCACCGAACCGGACAGCACACGAGGCGTCTGGCACAACGGGGGACGCCGAACCGCGAGGGTCTTGCTGCACCGGCCCGAGGTCGGTGAGCGTGGCGATGTCGAACTTCGACCGGTATTTTGGTGGGCGTGGCCACGGCGGCGAGCCGCACGCGCGGCGGCGGGGAGTCGCGGCGGGGCAAACGCCCGGCGACCGTCCCGACGCCGAACCGCGAGGGTCTTGCTGCACCGGCCCGAGGTCGGTGAGCGTGGCGAT
>SXOM01000350.1 GCA_005776735.1 Pseudomonadota bacterium | reverse complement strand
TCGGCGCACGCGGCCGCGCCGAGCGGGCGCAGCGGCGGGTCGAGCAGATCGCGCAGGAGCGCACCAGCGCCGAAGCCCGCCGGGTGCAGCTCGGCCTGGACCAGGAGGCCACCCGCGCGACCCTGCAGCGGCTGGGCGAGGAGCTCGGCGCCGTCGCGACCGAGCTCGAAGCGGCGCGGGCGCGGGCGCGCGACGCCAAGGAGTCGGTGCGGGTCGAGGAGCTGGCCACCAAGGCCGCCCGCGAACGCCGCGACGGCGCGCGCGATCGCCAGGTACACGCCGAGCTGGCCTGGCAGCGCGTCAAGCAGTCCATCGAGGCGCTCCTGCGGGTGACCGAGGAGAAGCACGGGCAGTCGCTGCCCTCGTTGCTCGACCGCATCGACCGCGATGGCGCCTTGCTCGTCGCCGGGTGGGAACCTTCGCCCGAAGAGGCGGAGCTCGGCGCCGAGGGCGTGCCGACGCTCCGCCTCGACATGCGCGCGCTCGACGTCGAACCCGCCGAGCTCGAGGTGCGCGGGAAGGCCGCCGAGGGCCTCCGCGAGCAGCTCTTCAAGCTCGGCGAGACCAACCCGGAGTCGGTCGCGGAGTACCACGTCGTACGGGTGCAGTTCCTCGACATCGACCGGCAGCGCAAGGACCTCGAAGCGGCGATGGAGGTCATCGAGTCGGCCATCGCGCGCATCAACCAGACCTGTCGCGAGCGGTTCCGCGAGACCTACGACCAGGTCACCGAGCACTTTGCCGAGCTCTACCCCAAGCTCGTGGGCGGCGGGTCGGCGCGCCTGGAGCTCACTGACGCCGAGGACCTCCTGACCTGCGGCGTCGAGATGTTGGTGCAGCCGCCCGGCAAGAAGGTGCAGGTCCTCTCGTTGTTGTCCGGCGGCGAGAAGGCGATGGCCGCCATCGGCCTCATCTTCGCGCTCTTCCGGGTGAAACCTTCGCCATTCTGCCTGCTCGACGAGGTCGACGCGCCGCTGCACGAAGGGAACGGCTCGCGCTTCAACGACATGCTCCGCACCATGGCGCTCTCGTCGCAGTTCATCGTCATCTCGCACAACAAGAAGACGATGGAGGCGGCCGACGTCCTCTACGGCGTCACGATGCCCGAACCCGGCTCGAGCCGGCTCGTCACGGTGAAGATCGAAGGGTGAGCCTGGGGGCTGGCGTCGCCCCCGCCGCCGGACGCGCGGCGGCCTCGGCGCGCGTCGGGACGGTCGCGGCGCGTCCGCCACCCGGCGCTCCGACGGACGTCCGTCGAACTGACGGACGTCCGTCGGACGATCGCAGAACTACCGGCGTTGGTCCGTTGGTACGCGGCTTGCCACCCTCACGGCCATGGCCCAGTCGCTCACCACGCCCTCCACCGTCGTCGCCACCACGCCCCCCATCTGCTCGGCCACCGGCCCGCAGCAGGCCGGTCCGGTGGCCGGCACCTCCAACGCCGAGACCCAGGCCGCCCTCGGCCTCGGCGCGCCGGCGGAGGTCGACTTCATGGCCGAAATGGCCTCGGAGTACGGCGGCGGCGAGGGCGGGGGCAGCCTCGCCGCGGTGCTCCCGTACCTCGGCTCGACCGCGCCGGTCGCGCTCGACGCCGTCGGGGCCGAGCTCGCCTTCGCCGCGGCGGCCGAGAACCTCGACGTCCCGAGCGTGTGGGAGTGGGTGCAGGAGCAGTCGGTCCGCGACCTGTTCTCGGTGCCGTCGAGCACCGTGCTCAAGCTGCTCGACGCCTTCGTGCCCGACGGGACCTACGCGGATGTGGGCATCAGCGCGCCGCTCGGGGCGGCGCTCGGCGCTTCGGTCGGCGGCGACGGCGGCGTGCGCTTCGCGCGGGACGGCCAGGCGCTCGTGAGCACCGTCTCGTGCAAGGCCGACGCGGGGGTGGGCGTCGGGGCCGACTTCAGCGCCGAGTCGTCGGCGACCGGCCGTGAGGGCATCCTGTTCAAGTGCGGCGCCTCGGCCGGTGCGCAGGTCGAGGCGGAGTGGCGGGTCGACCTGCGCAAGGGCCTCGCCTGGGCCGACGGGCTCGCCGGCACGACGCTCGGCGGCCTCGGCCTCGCCGCGTTCTTCCACGGCGCGGCGGAGAGCCTGCTCACGAACATGGGCGCCTCGGTGCCGTCGCGGCTCACGGTGGCGGCCCGCGTCGGTACCGGCTTCGAAGGCCAGGTTGGCGGCGCTCCGGACCCCTACGCGCCGGTCGACGCCGCGGGGGCGGGGGCGTGGGACGACGTGAAGCGGCTCGCGCGCACCGGCCTCGCCGCCGCGGCGGGTACGGAGGCACGCGAAGGCGCGGGCTGGGAGGGCCTCCGGGGCACGTTCTTCGTCGAGGCGTCGTGGCGGGCCGAGGCCCTGGTCGGCGCGACCGGAAACGGCGAGACGTTCGGCGGCGACCACTTCGTGCGCCTGGACGTCAAGAGCCCGACGCTCGGCGGCGAAGCGCCCACCACCGCCGCGGAGTTGATGCAGGAGGGGCTGCAGGTGCGCGTGACCACCGGGGTTCGGACCGCGGGCGAAGAAGAGTCGACCATCCAGGACTTCGCGGCGCTCCCCGACGCGCTCGCGGCCATCGCGGGCTTCGGTGGAGACCACGAGCACGCGGTGGTCGGCCAGCTCGTCGACGGGCGGAAGCACCGCGTCCGCGACCTCGCGGCAGTCGAGCCGATCCTCGCCGGCGCCGGCCTCGACACCGGCCTGCTCGGGAAGCTCGGCGCGGTCGAAGCCGACGTCGAGGTGGTGATCAACGAGCTCGCGGTCGGCATCTCCAACCCGGACGTCGACCGGTCCGACGAGGAGGAGTGCCGCGACGAGCAGCGCGAGATGGGCAAGGCGATCTTCGGGGTCGGCGACGCCGAGCTCGCGGTGGAGCACGACGAAGCCTGGGAGCTGCGCAAGGCCGAGGTCGACGTCCGGGCGGGCGTGGGCGCGACCTTCGACGACGGCTCGATGTCGGCGAGCCGGCGCGGGGCGGTCGGTCGCAAGGTCGACCTCGCCGATCAGCTCACGCTCGAGCAGGTCGCGGAGCTGTTGATCGCGTGAGCCGAGGGCCCGGGGCGCCGCCCCGCGACCGGCTTGGACGGCGGCCGGGGCGGGCGGGCGGCGCGCGGCCGCTCGGGGGTTACCTGAACAAATAGACAGGCGTGTGTAAAGACACCGGACCGGCACGGCGCACCACCATCGGGCGAGACATATTCGCGGCTCACCCCGAGGGAGCCATGCCCGCTTCGAACTGGATCTGGTACGAACTGATGACCTCCGACCCCGACGCCGCTCGCGAGTTCTACGCGAAGGTCGTGGGTTTCACCTTCGAGCCCTGGCCCGACCCGGCCATGGCCGGCTACACCATCGTCAAGACGACGGCGGGCGTCGGCATGGGGGGGCTCATGAAGCTCCCCGACGAGGCGGCCGCGGGCGGCGTCCCGCCGAACTGGGGCGGGGTGGTCGGCGTCGCGGACTGCGACGCGGCCGTCGCCCAGGCGGTCGAGCTCGGCGGCAAGGTCCTCGCCGGCCCGTTCGACATCCCCAACGTGGGCCGGTACGCCGCCCTGGCCGACCCGGCGGGCGCCGCCTTCGGCGTCATGGCGATGGCCTCCACCGGCGAGGCCGGCCCGCTCCCGGAAGGCCCGGGCTCGGTGTGCTGGCGCGAGCTGTGGACCACCCAGCCCGACACCGCGTTGGGCTACTACGGCGCGCTCTTCGGCTGGTCGGAGTCCGGCTCCATGGACATGGGGCCCGAGGGCCTGTACCGGATGTACAAGGCCGAGGGCGAGCAGGCGCTCGGCGGCGTCGCGCGCATGATGCCGGGCCAGCCGGTGCCGGCGTGGTTGTTCTACTTCACGGTCGCGAGCGTCGAAGCCGCCATCGAGGCCACCCACGCCAACGGCGGCAAGATCGTGATGGGCCCGCACGACGTCCCGGGCGGCGGTCGCATCGCGATCGGGATCGACCCGCAGGGCGCGGCGTTCGCGGTGTACGCGCAGGTCGGGTAGCCGCGTCGGTTATGCCGCGAGGGTCATGGGCTTCCTGATCCTCGCGGCCATCGTCGTCGCCTTCACCGTGCTGTACGTGGTCTACCGGCAGTCCATGCAGCCCCCGTCGCTGCGCGGACCCCTCGATGCCGTGGGCAGCATCACCGCCGCCCCGGCCCCGACGGCGCCCAACCCGCTCCTCGCGGCGCTCGCGCGCACGCGCGAAGCGTTCGCCGGCCTGTTCGACCGTGGGCGTGAAGGGCGCGAAGCGCTCGAAGCGTTGGAAGAGGCGCTCTTGCGCGCCGATGTCGGCGCCAAGACCGCGGCCAGCCTCGCGGCCGAGGTGGCGGGGAGGGCCGACCTGAAGGTGGCCCTGCGCGACGCGATCCGGGCGCGCCTGGTGAAGGTGGCGGCGCCGCTGCGCCCGGTCGGGTCCTCGCCGCACGTCATCCTCGTCGTGGGGGTCAACGGCAGCGGCAAGACCACGACGATC
>SXOM01000349.1 GCA_005776735.1 Pseudomonadota bacterium | reverse complement strand
GCGGTGCTCTCGAGGTTGGCCCAGTACTGTTCGTTTGCCTCGGCCCCGAAGCGGGTCACGGTGAGCGCCACGCCGCCGTCGCGGGTGGTGCTGCTCGCCTCCGTCGCCGCGTTGTGGTCCAGCGAGAACGACGAGGCAGGGATCCTCTCCACCGCCGGGGCCTGTTCGCTGGGCCCGTCCGCCGCCCGCGAACGCACCGCCCCGAGGGTGAACATCCCGCCGAAGAGCAGGAGCACCGCGGGCACCGCCACCAACAGCGCCAGGGCCGCCCCGGCGATCACGAAGATCGGGAGGCGGCTCCGTGGCGTCGTCGCGCGACGTTCGGCCTCCTCGGCCCGCATGCGCACGATCGCCTCGGCCTCGGCGAGGTGTGCGGGGTCGAGCCCGAGCTCCTCGGCCGCGCGCGCGAGGTCGGTGAGCTTCTCGGCGCTCTCGGCGGCTTCTTCGGCACGACCCTGGGCCTTGAACGCCTCCTCGATCACCTGGCGGCGTTCGGCGTCGGTGAGCGGTCGCGGGGGAGTGCGGTGGGCCTCGGCCATCGGCGTGCCTTATCGGCCAGGGCCCGGTTGGGCGACGCGCCGCGACCGTCCCGACCTCGATCGGGGCGGGCGCGCGTCGCGCCCCGAGGGCGACGCCTACCCGAAGCTGTCGCCGCCGCCGTCGCTGGTCTGCGCGTCGCCGCCGAAGCCGCCGTACACGAAGACATCGCCGCCGCCGGTGGAGCCGGCGCTGGAGTCGCCCGGGCTGTCGCCACCGCCGGCCGCGGGGGCCTCGGCCTCGACGATCGCCTTGTAGACTCGCTTCACGAGCTGCTCCGGCTTGATCACGAACGCGGAGAGGCTGCCCTTCTGCAACCAGGCCCAGTCCGCGTCGCTGAGCCCCGGGGGCCGCGGCACTTTGGGCGGCGTCGCCAGCGGGCGGGCCTGCCGCGGGAACAGGCGCGCGTGTTCGGGGCGCAGGCCGACGTCCACGACGCGGGCCCGCCCCGCGAACCACGCGGGGTCGGTGGCGAGCTGGTGGGCCAGGCCGCAGCCGGCGACCGACGCGTCGTGAACCGCCACCACCACCAGGCGCGGGTTGTTGCGCAGCATCTTGCGGACGGTGTCGAACGCGTCGGCGGGGTGGCCGTCGACCGAGAGGAGCGCGCAATTGTTCTCGAAGTGGAACCGGTTGGCGACGAGCACGTCGACCAGGAGCGGTTGGTCGGTGATGACGGCGCGGTCGAAGGAGTAGGCCTCGAGCTCGGCCTCGAGCTCCGCCGATCGTTTGCGCGGTGCACGCTCGGTGGCCTCGACCACGCCCTTGGGCTTGCCGTGCGCCTCGACCCACATCCGCCACAACGTGTCGAACGAGGACGCGGTCAGGCCGACGGCGCTCACCTTCGCGGCCGGCTTGGAGAACCACCCGAGCACGGTGTCGGCGAGGTTGCCGACCGTCTCGGCAAGACCCCCGGAGGGGAGCTGGCGGCAGAGCTGGTAGTAGACGTGCAGGCGGTGGAAACGGACGGTCCCTTCGGCACCCACCACGTCGAGCGCGTGCTTGAACGCCGCGTCGGTGAACGGATCGCCCTCCGCGGGGTCGAACGCGAACCGCCGCGCACACTTGGGGCACACCCGGCCGGACCGGTCCTTCTTCTTGCTGTCTTCGCCGCAGCGGATGCACTTCATGGGCGCCCCTGGTCGAGGAAGCGACGCGCCCACAGCTCGAGCATGGTCAGCGCCCAGACCTTCTCGCCGAGACGCCGCCGGCGGGTCTCGCCGGCGGCCTCCTGCCCCTGCAACAGGCGCTGGAGGTACTCCGGCCGGAACCAGCCCCGCCGGCGTGCGGACTCGGCAGAGAGCGCGTCGGCGACGCGGTCGTAGAGCGGTCCGCGCCCCGAGCCGCCGCGGGGTCCGAAGATCCAGTCGGTGACGGGGACGCTCATGCCGAACTTCCGCCGCCACACCACGTCGTCGGGCAGGCGGCCCTGGACCGCGAGCTTCAGCACGTACTTCTCGCACGCTCCGTGCAGCTTCAGGCTCGGGGGGATGCGGAAGGAGAGCTCCGCCAGCTCACGATCGAAGAGCGGGACCCGCATGTCGAGCCCGACCCCGTTGGTGATGCGTTCGGCGCGGGGGAGGATGTTCTGGCAGCCCTTCAGCGACAGGTCGGCGAGGCGGACACGATTCAGGTAGAAGCTTGTCTTGTCGTCGCCGAGGTAGGGGCGCAGCAGCTCGCGGCGGCGCAGCCGGCCGCCCACCGCTTCGGCCAGCGCGGGGGTGTAGAGCTCGTCCTCCATGCCGTAGAAGCGGTGATAGGATCGGAGGTATTCCTCCTCTTCGTCACCCTCGTCCGCCCCGTAGAGCGCGGCCGCGACCATCGGCTTGCTCGTCCACCCGCCGAAGAGCTGGTCGCCGCCTTCGCCGTTGAACACCGCCCGTACGCCCAGGTCGCGCGCGGCCCGGGCGAGCAGGAGCTGGGGGCCGGTGACCGCGTCGCCGAACGGCAGGTCCAAGAGCCACACGAGCGCGTCGAGCGAGGCGCCGACCCGGGCGCCGTCGGCCGGCACCCACGTGTGACGGATGCCCAAGGCCGAGGCGACTGCGGCCGCCTGTTCGCGCTCGACCGAGGCGTCGCCGAAGTCGAGGCTGAGCGCGTGGACCGGCTGCCCGAGCTTGTGCAACCACGCGGCGACCGCGGAGCTGTCGAGCCCGCCACTGAGGAAGACGCCGACTTCGGCTTCGCCGTTGAGGCGTCGCGCGACCGCGGCCTTGGCGGTGGTGCGGACCGCGCGGACGGCGTGCTCCTGGTCGGCGAGCATCGACGAGACGTCCTCGCGCAGCTCGAACCAGCGGTCGATCTCGACCCGTCCGTCGCGGAAGCGGAGGCGCGCCCCCGGGAGCAGGCGGTTGACCCCGCGGATCGGCGTCGTGGCGCCGGGAACGAACGAGAAGGTGAGCCACGCGTGGATCGTCTCGAGCGCCACGTCCCAGGCGAGCTCGGGGACCTGCGCCAACTGTTTCAGCTCCGAGGCGAACCACAGCGTGTCGCCCACCTGCGCCCAGTACAGCGGCCGCACGCCGAACGGGTCACGCAGGAGGGTGAGCTCGACGCCGTCCCAGCGGGCGGCGGCGAACGCGCCGTCCAGGCCCGCCCAGTCCGCGCTGCGGATGCGGCCGTCGAGCTCGACACACGGGTCGGCCGCGGGCGGCGCCAGCGTGCCCGCCACCGCCACCAGCGTGCCTTCTTCGGAGGTGTGGACGCCCTGCGCTTTGCCCGGGCGCCCCGCCCACCCGCGGAAGCCCAGGGTGGCCCCGCGGCCGCTCACGACGTCGCTGCGATCCCCGCGGTAGTCGACGGCGGCGAGCATCCGTTCGACCCGACCCGCGGCCGCCGGCCCGACCACGCCGCAGATCGCGCTCATGCCGCGTCCTGCAGGCGCCCGTCCCGGCGTTCGCGGAGCAGTTCGGCCCCCATCCAGGCGAGCCAGAAGAGGATGGACATCCCGGCGATGCCCCACTTGCTGGCCACCGGGATGAGCGTGAGCATCGGCGCTTCCCAGGCGAGCGCGACGGCCACCATCCCGACGCGCGGCCAGCGCGCCCGACCCGCGGCGATCCACACCGAGCCTGCGGCGACGGCGAAGATGTTCAGGCCGTGGTCGTACTCGAACATGTGCGGGCCCGCGAAGAGCGCCGCGGCGAGCACGGCGCCCACGACGAGATCGCGGTGCAGCGGCTCGGTGGCACCGCGGGCGCGCCAGGCCAGGAGCGCCGTGCCGACGGCGGCGAGCGCGCCGGCCACCCAGCCGATCGGCTCGCGCCACTCCTTCACCCACACCAGGGTGCCGGCGAGGCTGCGGGCGGTGAACTGGCGGTGCCGGTAGATCCAGAAGTCGTCGAGGATCTTGTCGGTGTCGAGCATCCGTGCGAGGTAGGCCTGCCAGGGGGCGAGGCCGTCGGCGGCCAGCGACGCCGCCAGGACGGCGGCACCCCCGCCGATCATCCCGCCGAGGAGCGCCCACTCGCCGAGCAGCAGGAGGCCCGCGGCGACCGGGAGCGCGAGCGTGGGCTTCATCCACAACAGGCCGAGGAACAGGCCGCCCAAGAACGGCTTCGTGCGCGCCCGGAGCGTCAGTGCCGCGGCCATCGACAAGCTCCACCACCCGCCGAGCTGCCCGCTGATGACCGCGGACACCGTGCCGGGGAACCCGATGCCCAGGCCGAGCGCCCACAAGCGCCACTCCTCACGCCGCGGCATCGCGTCCGGCACGCGGACCGCGAGCACCGACAGCGCGCCAGCGGC
>SXOM01000348.1 GCA_005776735.1 Pseudomonadota bacterium | reverse complement strand
GTGGGGATCGCGATGGGGACGGGAGCGGATATCGCCATCGAAAGCGCCGGCATGACGCTGGTTAATGGGGATCTTCGCGCTCTGGTCCGAGCGCGGCGGCTGAGTACGGCGACGATGCGGAACATCCGGCAGAATCTGTTTTTCGCGTTTGCCTATAATATGGTGGGCGTGCCGGTGGCGGCGTGGGCGCGCTTCTACCGCACGCCGCCGCCGTGGTTGGCCGACGCCGACCCGACCCGGCCGGCCACCGTCGCGCGCTTGCTGGACGACCTGCGCGGCGCGGTGCCGGTGGTGGAGATCGCGCGCCGCGCGGGGCGGTCGCGGTTTGCGGTGGCGCGGTGGTTGTCGGGCGACGCCGAACCCCGCCTCCCCGACCTGCTGCGGATGGTCGAGGCCACCTCGTTGCGGTTGTTGGACTGGCTCGCCTGCTTCGTGGAGATGGACCAGCTCCCGAGCGTCCGCGAAGCGTGGCGCCGGCTGGAAGCCGAGCGGCGGGCCGCCTACGAGCTCCCGTGGACTCAGGCGGTGCTCCGGGTCCTGGAGCTCGCCGCCTACTCGGCCCGCGCCGGGCACGACGACGCCTGGGTCGCCGCGCAGCTCGGCGTGCCCGAGGCCGACGTCACCACCGCGGTCGCCACCCTCCTCGCCGCCGGGCAGCTCGTCCCCCGCGGCGCCCACCTGCGGTTGGTCGAGTCGGGCACCACCGACACGCGGCGCGACGCCGCGTCGGGCCGACGGCTCAAGGCCCACTGGGCTCGGGTGGGGCTCGAGCGGCTCGAAGCCGGCGCCGACGGCCTCTTCTCCTACAACGTGTTCAGCGTGTCGCACGCCGACCACGCACGCCTGCGCGAGCTCCACCTCGCCTACTTCCGCGAGCTTCGCGCCATCGTCGCGCAGTCCACCCCGGGCGAGGCGGTGGTCGTCGCCAACGTGCAGCTCTTCGGCCTCGGGCCCCGCTGAGCGACGCGGCTACCGCCGGCGCCGACCGAGCACCGCCGCGATCCCGAGCCCGGCCACCGCCGCCCCGGGCGCGCCGCCCGCACCACACCCGCAGTCGATCGGGGCGTCGCCCTTGCAGCAGTCCATGCTGTCGCCGCTGTCGCCGCTGTCGCCCGCGGTGTCGAGGATGCCGTCGTCGTCGTCGGGCACCGCCCCGGCCTTCAGCGTGACCGTCGTGAGGCGTGGTTGCACGTCGCGGTCGTAGGTGACCGCGACCACGTCGTCGCGACGGGCGATCCACGGGCGGTTGTTGGTGACGCTGCCCTCCGGGCTCACCCGCACCCGGTCCACCTCGACGAAGTCGGCGTCCAACGCCCGCAGCCACACCTCGCCCTCCGGCTGACCGAACTCGTCGGCGCGCAGGATGTGGACCAGGAGCCAGCCGTCGCCGAGCGGCATCAACCGCTGCGTCCACAACGCGTAGTCTTCGGGCAGGGTCAGGGTCGCGGTGTCGGCCACCGACCAGTCCGCCTCGTACACCGTGAACGTGATGTCGCGGCTGCCGGCCTTGTCGAAGGTCGCCGCCACGACCCGCCCGTCGGCCGGGCGGATGGCCATCGAGGTGCCGGTCGACGGGGTCTCCAGCCGGGTCTCGCTGCCGCGCGTGGTGCCGTCGATCGCGATGAAGGTGGAGCCGTCGCCAAAACCGCCGTTGCCCTCCGGCACGTTGCTGAAGAGGGCGCCGGTCACCGACGTGGCACACATCACCACCATGTCCTGGTGCACCCGGTCGGCCGAAGACTCGTCCATCGTGAGCGAGCCCACCGGCGTGAAGTCCACGTCGGACCGGAACGCATACGCCGAGTCGCCCGGCGTGGTCACGCTCGCGCTGCCGACCGCGAGCCACCCGCCGTCGTCGCAACGTTCCACCTGCACGTCCTGCAGGTCGCCGCGGCTGGTGAGCGCGATGCGGTCCCGGTCCGAGTAGCCGCTGAGGTCGGGCGCCAGGTCCTCCGCCCAGGAGTCGCCGCCCGCGACCTGGAAGAACCACCAGCCCGCCTCGGTCGCGTGCAGGCGCGCCCAGGTGCCCCCCATCCCGATGGTGGTCTCGGTGCCGACGGTGTCGAAGACGTCGCCGGCGAACGCAGCGCAAACCAGTAGCAGCAGGTGCATGTCCAGCCCCCCGCCCAACCTACACCACAAACCGCCGGCGCGGACGTGCGCGGTGGGCAACAGTGGCGTCCGGCGCTCGACGTTCGGGGGGCCGCGCCGCGACCGGTCGGGCCTCGATCCAGCCGCCGCGCGGCCCGCGTGGTCGTTCAGCCTTCTCGAGGCGGCGCACCGACCCACCGGTGCGCGGTCCAGTCGCCCACCGGGTCGCGCAGGCGCCAGATCCGTTCGACCTGCACCGCCGTCCCCACTGGCAATTCGAACGAACCCACGCCTTCCTTGGCCACCCGAAGCCACGCATCACCCGCGGCCCCGACGCGCACCCCTTCGTAACGACACACGCCCTGCACGCGGACGCCGATCTCCAAGAACTCCTCTTCCAGCCATCGCTTCTCGCGCAGCCGCAGGTACTCCGTCGCACGGGTGCCGAGGAGCTGCCGCGCCTCCTGGCCGGTGAGGTAGAGGTGGCGGAACGCGTCGAGGTCGTTGGCCCGCGCGATCTCGAAGATGATGCGGCCGAGCTCGTCGTGCGTCAGGGGCAGCCGACGGCGCGGCGCCGCGATGCGCCGTTGGCGCGTGCGCGTGAGCAACCACAACAACAACAGGACCACCACGAGGAGGAGCTGGGTCTGTTCGCTCGGCACGGACACGCGGCCACCTCCACGCCGAGGATACCGCAAATCGCAACCCGATCACGGCCCCGGCGGCGTCCCGGTCGCGCCACACCAGGCCTCGATCGCCGCGAGGTGACGCGCCTGCGCGGCGGGAGTGAGCTGGCTCACGACCACGCTGTTCTGCGCGAGCGTCCGCAGTTCGGGCACCCCCAGGCCCAACGCTTCGGTGACCGCGACGAGGTTCTCGACACAGTAGCCGCCGAAGTAGGCGGGGTCGTCGCTGTTGACGGTGACGCGCAGGCCCGCCGCCATCATGCGGCCCAGCGGGTGCTCGGCCATCGACGACACCCCGCACAACCGGAGGTTGGAGAGCGGGCAGACGGTGAACCCGATGCCCCGGGCGGCGAGGCGCGCCACCAGGGCGGGGTCGTCGAGCACGTGGTTGCCGTGATCGATGCGATCGACGCCCAGCACGTCGACCGCGGCGGCGACATAGGCGGCGGGCCCCTCTTCGCCGGCGTGAGCGGTACGGAAGATGCCCCGCTCCCCGGCCCACCGAAACGCCCGTGCAAACCCCTCGGGAGGGTTGCCGCGCTCGGACGAGTCCAGCCCGATCCCGTGTAGGCGGCCGCCCACGAGCCACGGCTCGGCCGCGGCGAGCATGTCGAGCGCGTCGGCTTCTGGCAGGTGGCGCAGGACGTTGGGGATGAGGCGCCACGTGACCCCGCGCGCCCGCCCCGCCGCCGCCAGGCCGGCGAGGAGCGCCTCGGTGACCTCGGCGAAGTCGAGGCCCCGCGCGGTGTGCCCTTGCGGGTCGTAGAAGTACTCGACGTGCACCACGCCGTCGTCGGCGGCGCGGTGGAGCGCCTGCGCGGCGAGGCGCTCGAAGTCGGCCGGCGCCTGGAGCACGCTCATGCCGCGGTAGTAGAGGTCGAGGAACTCCTGGAGGTTCCCGAACGCGTAGGCCGCGCGCACCGCCTCGGCGTCGCGCCACGGCAACGCCACGCCGTGCGCATCGGCCAGCACCAGGAGCAGCTCGGGCTCCAGCGTGCCTTCGAGG
>SXOM01000050.1 GCA_005776735.1 Pseudomonadota bacterium | reverse complement strand
GTGGAGCGGCGCTGCTCGCCGCGCAACCGCCGCCCCGAGCGGCACCGGGGGGCCGCTCGTCAGACGGGCCCCGATTCGCGGCGTTTGCCCGTGGAGCGGCGCCGCTCGCCGCGCAACCGCCGCCCCGAGCGGCTCACCCCGGCGGCGCGACCCCGCTCTCCCGCACGAACGCGCCGATGGCCTGCCAGGTCTCCACGCCGCGTACGTCGTTGTGGCCGCCTTCCAGGGGCAGAAAGCGCGCCCCGGGGAGCGCGGCGGCGAGGCGCTCGCCGAGCACGAACGGGATCACGTCGTCCCGGCGTCCGTGCATCACCAGGGCGGGCACCGCCACCTGGGGCGCCCGGGCGAGCGAATCGAACCGGTCCCGGACGAGCCAGCGCGTCGGCAACCACCCGAAGTGGTACCCCGCCACGTCCACCATCGACGTGTAGGGCGAGATGACCACCAGCGCCGCACACCGGCCCTCCGCCGCCATTGCCACCGCCACCCCGCTCCCGAGCGAGTGCCCGACGCACACCCGCGGCGCCCCGAGCACCGCCAACGCGGCGCGGGCCGCGTCGAGCAACGCACCTTCGCTCGGCAGGCCCGCCTCCGCGTCGCCGTAGCCCGGGTACTCCACCGCCCAGAACGCCAGGCCCGCGAGCGACGCCCCCTGCGCGTCTGCGCGCAGCCGCCCGATGTGCTCGGCGTTCCCATGGAAGAACACCACCTCGGGCGCGCCCGCCTTGGGGTGCTCCTCCATCGGGACCCGCCCCTCCGCGACGTCGACCCACACCCGGCGCTCGCCCGGCTGTTCGAACAGCGGATTGCTGCGCACCAGCGGGAAGACGAGGTCGCGCTGGAGCAGGAACGCCACCAGCACGATCACCCCATACCCGCCGAGGAGCCCCACGAGGACCACGCGCACCCAGCGGAGGATCGACTCGCGCGACATGCACCGAGCATAGCGCAGTGGACCGCGCGCCGGCCTCGGCCGCCGACCCGGACGGTCGCGGCGCGGGCCCCCCGGGCGTCGGGCCGGGCTACGCTCGCCGGATGCTGACCCTCCCCGACCTGAGCGGACGCCGATTCGTCGTGACCGGCGCGACCAACGGCCTCGGCCTCCACTGCGCGGGGCGGCTCGCCGGCGCAGGCGCCGACGTGGCGATCGTCGGTCGCGACCTCGTGCGCACCGAGGCGGTGGCGGCCGAGCTACGCCGGAGCGCCAAGGGCCGGGTCGACGTGCACCGGTGCGACTTCGCCGATCAAGCCTCGATCCGTGCGCTCGCGGCCGAGCTCCGCGAACGGTACGCCCACATCGACGTGCTGGTGAACAACGCCGGCGCGGTCTTCGACACGCGGCGCGTCACCGTCGACGGGATCGAGGCCACCTTCGCGGTGAACCACCTCGGCTACTACCTGCTCACCCGCTTGTGCCTGGACCGGATCAAGGGCCGCATCGTCAACGTGGCGTCGCGTGGCCACGTGCGGGCGACGCTCGACTTCGACGACCTCGGCTTCGAGCGGGGCGGCTACACCATCATGGGGGCCTACGGTCGGTCCAAGCTCGGCAACATCATGTTCACGCGGGCGCTCGCCCGGAGGCTCGTGGGCACCGGCGTCACCGCCAACGCGCTCCACCCGGGGGGCGTGGCCACCAACATCTGGACCGGGGCGCCGGCCTGGGCCGCGCCGGCGTTGTGGGTGGCGAAGTGGTTCATGGACACGCCCGAGCAGGGCGGCGACACGTTGTGCAACCTCGCGGCGTCGCCCGCGCTCGAGGGCCGCTCCGGGCTGTACTTCTCCAAGTTCACGGAGGCCGAACCGACGGCGTTGGCCCGGGACGAGGCCATCGGCGAACGCCTGTGGGCCGAGAGCGCCCGGCTCACGGGGCTCGAGCCCTAAGGGACCACCAGCCAGGTCACCCCAGTGCCGACGTCGGTGCCGAGCAGGTTGGCCCCGGCCACCACGCGGCCGTCGCCCGACACGCCGGGCCACGCGCCGAAGGCCCCGTAGCCTTCGCCGTAGCGGCGCTCGTCGGCGGCACGAACGTCGACCACCCCGCGCGGAACCGTCGAGAACAGGTAGAGCGCCCCTCGCAGGTTTCCCGCGCCGTGCGCCGCCGGCCACCAGGTGTCGCTCACCACGAGCGCCGGCTCGCCGAGGTCGAGCGCGGTCGCGTAGAGCGCCGACTCCCCGGGCGCGTCGGTCTCGGCGCCGACCACCCCCAGGGCGAGGTCCTCCAGGGCGCCGGAGGCCAGCCCGCCGATCAACCACAGCCGCTCTTCGCGCAGGCACACCTCGCCGAGCCCGTCGCCATCGAGGTCGCCGAGGGCCTGCACCGCGTCGAGGGCAAGCGTGGACCACGTCGCGGTGGCCGCGGCGGGCGGCGGCAGCTCGACCAGCGGGCCGGCGAAGACGCGCAGCGTCCCCGTCGCACCGACGCCGACGGGTGCGTCGTAGCGCCCGAGCTCCGCGAAGCCGTCGCCGTCGAGGTCGCCGACCGCCGCGACCCGGGTGTCCACGCCGAACCCGCTCGACGCCGCCACCAGCGGCGTCACCGAACCGTCGTCCGCGGCGCGCCAGATCGCCGTCTCGCCCGTGGTGGCGGCGGTGGTCCCGAGCGCGACCGTGAGCTCGGGGAGGGCGTCGCCATCGAGGTCGTCGACGAGGATCGACAACGCGCCGATGCCCGCGGTCGTGACCACCGACGGGAACGTGTACACCGCCATCGAAGGCGCCGGGTCGCCCAGCGGGCCGGCCAGGACGCCGAGCTCCAGGCTCAGCCGGGAAGCGTCGTCCTCGAGCGGCTCGCTCGTCCCGCCGACGGCGACGGCGTCGACCCACCCGTCGTCGTCGACATCGCCGAGGATCGGGAGCGTGACCCCGTTGGTGAACGGGACGTCGACCGGGTCCAGGTCCGAGAGCCGCACGTCGCCCGCGCCCGGGGCCGGCGCATGGGCGACCACGAGCGAATCGCCGGGGCCGAGGAAGAGCAGCTCGGCGCCGCCGGTCGAGAAGACCCCCGCGGCGATGAGGTTGACGTACCCGTCGGGGTGGTCGTGGAGGACCCGGTCCCCGGCGAGGGGCACCTCGGCGCCTTCGGTGCAGTCGACCGTGCGCCACCCGTTCTGGTCGTCGCAGTCCCCACCCGCGGCGGCGCCGACCGGCGCGCAGCGACACGCCGGCTCCCCGGTCCCGAGGCCGTCGCCGTCGGCGTCGCGCCAGTCGTCGGCGCAGCCCAACGCGCCGTCCTCGTCCACGACGCCGTCGCCGTCTTCGTCGCCGCCACCGCAGGCTTCCACACCCGGTGCCGCCCCGGTGTCGACCACCGCGCGCGCGACGTGCGGGGCGTCGACCCCGACGGGCGGGGCCGACGCACAACCGGCGAAGAGGAGCCACACCCGGGGACCATAGCCCTACTCGGGCGCGGAGCCGAACTCGCCGATGGCGAAGAACTGCGCGCTGGCGACGCTGTCGGGGTCGGCGGCGTCGCCGTTGTCCTCGGCCTGGCCGGACAGCTCGCCCCACGGACCGATGGCGTCGAAGGCGAGGTCGAGGAAGGCGCGCACCGCGTCGAAGTCGGCGGGGTCGACCTCGGTGACGGTGTAGGTGCCGGCGAGCGCGTCGAGGTCGAGCTCGACGTAGGCGGCGGCCGCTTCCGCGGTGGGGGCGCTCAGGTCGACGTCCCACGACTCGGCGAACGCGCCGTCGGCGGTGGTGAACCCCACCGTCACCGCGAGGAGCAGGTCGTCCGGACAGTCGGCGGCGGCCATCGCGATCTCGGCGCCGGACCCGTCGTCCTGCCACTCCATGTCCCGGTACGTGACCGCGGTCGCGGCGCTCGCCACGTCCACCACGAGGTCGGTGATCGCGCCGTCCTTGTCCCAGGTGAAGGTGGTCGTGTGTTCACGCACGACGAGGTCGACCACCGCCTGGCCAGCGAAGCCGAGCGGGTTGGTGGCGTCGTCGAGGGCGTACTCGGCGGTGCTCGCGGGCGCGCAGGTGATCAGCTCCTCACCGGACTGGCCGGGGTCGGGGTCGAAGGTGCAGGCGGCGAGAATGAAGAAGAGTGCGGTCATCGTTTCCTCCGAGGTTTCCGTGTCCCACCCTCAATGTGCCCACCCTCCCCCGGGACCACAACAGCGAGAACGCACAATGACTCCCCCACGTCCGCGTATCGATGTGCGATACTGCTAGAGTGGAGACGCACGAACGACTCGCCGCCGAGCTGGTCCGCGCGCTGCGGGGCCGGCGCTCGCAGGCGGCGCTGAGCCGCCGCCTCGGGTGTCGCAGCAACGTGCTCTACACCTGGGAGTCCGGCGCGCGCGCGCCCACCGCGGCCGACAGCATGCGCCTGGCCGCCGCCGCGCGCGTCGACGTGGTGGCGGCGTGGGCGCGCTTATACCGCACGCCGCCGCCGTGGTTG
>SXOM01000347.1 GCA_005776735.1 Pseudomonadota bacterium | reverse complement strand
GGCCTGCCGCGGCCTCGGCCACGGCCTTGGGCGGCGCCTTCGGCGCGGGCGCCGGCGCCGACTCGCCCTCGGGCCGCCACCCCTCGCGCAGCCCGGCGGTGCGATTGAAGACCAGCCGGCCCGCCGCGGCCTCGACCGGGTCGCGGAAGAAGTACCCGACCCGCACGAACTGCCAGTGAGCCTCGGTGCTCTCCGCCACCGCGCGCTCCACCAGCGCGTTCACCACCTCCAACGAGCGCGGGTTCAGCTCCTCGATGAAGTCGTCGGCCGTGGGCCGCTCCACCTTGACCAGCCGGTCGTACAGGCGCACCTCGGCCGGGACGGCGGTGGCCGCGTCGACCCACTGCAGCGTACCCTTCGGCTTGCCCTCGACCACCACGCACCGGAGCTCCACCACGGCGCCCGCCTCGTCCTTGACGACCTCGTCGCAGCGCACGACGGGCCCGTGCACCAAGCGGACGACCCCGCCCGGGCTCAAGCGGTGCCAGCCCTTCGGCGGCGCCTCCGAGAAGTCGGCGTGGTCGATGTACACGGTGGTGCCGAGCGGGAGCCGGCGCCGGTTCTGCTCCCCGGCGAACCGCTCGGGCGGCGCCACGTCGGCGGGGAACCAGGTGCCGTCGACCTCGCCGCCGACCCACCCGTCGAGCCGCACCTTCAACGGGCGCAAAACCGCCATGCCGCGCGGGGAGCGGGTGTTGAGGTCGTCGCGGAGCAGGTTGTCGAACAGCTCCAACTCCACGACGCTGTTGGCCTTGGCGACCCCCACCCGCTCCGCGAGCGCACGCAAGGACTCCGGGGTGACGCCGCGGCGACGCAACCCGGCGAGCGTGGGCATGCGCGGATCGTCCCACCCCGACACCAGCCCCTCGTTGACCAGCCGGAGGAACCGCCGCTTGGACATCACCGTGTAGGTGAGGTTGAGCCTCGCGAACTCGTGCTGGTGCGGCGGATCGACGATGTCGCACTCCCGCAAGATCCAGTCGTACAGCTCCCGGTTGTTCTCGAACTCGAGCGTGCAGATGGAGTGGGTGATGCGCTCGATCGCGTCGCTCAGGCAGTGGGCGAAGTCGTAGAACGGGTACACCTTCCACGTGTCGCCCGTGCGGTAGTGGTGCGCGAACTTGATGCGGTACAACAGCGGGTCGCGCATCTTGAAGTTCGGGTTGGCCATGTCGATCTTCGCGCGCAGCACGCGGCTCCCCTCCGGGAACTTCCCCGCCTGCATCGCCTCGAACAGGCTCAGGTTCTCCTCGATGCTCCGCGCGCGGTACGGCGACTCGGTGCCCGCTTCGGTCACGCTGCCCCGCTGGCGGCTGATCTCGTCGTCGGGCAGGTCGCACACATACGCCTTGCCCTTCTGGATGAGGTACTTTGCGTAGCCGTAGAGCGGCCCGAAGTAGTCGCTCGCGTAGAGCACCCGCGCGGGGGTGAACCCGAGCCACTCCACGTATTCCAGGATCTTGGAGACGTACTCTTCCCGCTCGGTCTCAGGGTTGGTGTCGTCGAACCGGAGGTTGCACTCGCCGCCGAACTCCTGCGCCAGGCCGAAGTTGAGGCAGATGGACGTGGCGTGCCCGATGTGCAGGTACCCGTTGGGCTCGGGCGGGAACCGCGTGAGCACCCGGCCGCCGTACGCCCCGCGGGCCTTGTCGGCAGCCACGAGCGCGCGGAGGAAGTGCGGAGGGGGGGTGGGCTCGGCCATGTCGCGCTCTCGGGGACCGTCGTCGCTAACCCCGAGGGCGGTGCGCCGCGACCGGCTGCACCGGGATCCGGGACCGCCGCGCACCGCAGCGCGCCGCGCGCCAGCCTCGCCGCGCTTCGGGACGGTCCCGGCGCGGCGCCCTTGCGTGCTCCCCTCACCTGGTCGCCAGCACCATCCCGGCGACGGTGACGACCGCCGCGAACACGGTCCGACCGTCGATGCCCTCGCCGAGGAGCGGCACGGCGAGCGCGGTGGCGACGAGCGGCTGGAGGCACACGAACACCGCGACCACGCTGGCCGGGAGGTGCCGGAGGGCGAGCAGGTTGAGCAGGTAGGTGCCGACCGTCGAGCCGAACCCGACGAACGCGAGCGCCGCCCAGGCCGACGCCGACGCGCCGCCGTAGTCCGGGACGCCGGTGACCAGCGCCACCATCGGCACCCCCCACGTGAACATCCACGCCGCCATCGCCCACGGGCTCAGGCGGCCGAGGAGATCGCGGGAGAGGACGAGGTAGACCGCGTAGCTGAGCGAGTTGGCCAGCACCATCAGGTCGCCGACGAGCTCGCCGCCTGCAGGCCCGAGGGTGTCGCGGCCGCCGACGACCAGGAGGGCGCCGGCCAACGCGACGAGGATCCCGGCGACGCGGAGCGGCGTCGCCCGCTCGCGGCGGGAGGCGAGCGCGACGGCGAGGGTGGCGACCGGCACGGTGGTGATGAGCACCGAGGCGTGCATCGCGGTGGTTCGCGCCAGGCCGTAGGTGAACAACATCTGGTTGGCGGCGACGCCGAAGAACGAGGCGACCGCGAGCTGGAGCTGGGTGCGGGCGTCCGGGAGCGGCTCGCGGCGGGCGGAGGCGAGGACCTGGAAGACGACCGCGGCGAGCACCACCCGCGCGAGCATCACCCCGCCGGGGCCGAACGCGGGGAACGCGAGCTTGTTGGCGACCGGGTGCACCCCGAAGAGCACCTGCACCACCAGGAGCGCCGCATACGCCCCGCGCGGAGGTGCGGGTGGGGACTGCGTGGCGGCGGCGCTGGACATGGCCGCCGGGGCTAAGCCGCTTGGGCGTCGGGGACACCGGCGCGTCGGTGAGCGGCACCGCGTGGGTTACGCGGCGACGTGCTCACCCGAAACCTGCCGCCCTCCACGCGTGCGCGCCTCCGCGACGTGGTGCGCGCCATCGCCGAGGCCGAGGTCGCCGACGAGCTGCACCGCGACGAGCTCGGCGCGGTGCCGATGCTGGTCGAGACGGCTGAGGTCCTGGAGCGTCGCCTGCTCGGCATGCCCGGCCACTTCGCGGCGGGGATGGTGGTGCTGACGCTGGTTTTCGACCGGTCCACCACGGTGACCGACGGCGGGGCCTTCCGCGCCCTCCCGCTTGCGGCGCGGCGGCGGGCGCTCGGGCGCCTGCGCGGCAAGCCGCTCGGTCCGCTCGCCAACTTCACCACGTTCTACGACAAGATGGCGCCGTTCATCTTCTGGTCGCAGCTCGAAGAGCACGGCCTGCTCGGTGCGGTGCTCGGTCCGGGCTGCGACCACGGGGGGGGCGCGTGAAGGTCGCAGCGTGCGACATCCTCGTCGTCGGCTCCGGCCCGGGCGGTGCCATGACCGCGTGTGTGGCGGCCGAGGCCGGGCGGGACGTCCTGGTGCTCGAAGAAGGGAGTCACCACGCGGTCGACTCGGCGCCGAGCTTCTCCCTGGCGGAGATGGACCAGAAGTACCGCAACGCCGGGCTCAACGTGACCTTCGGCGGCACGAGCATCACCTACCTCGAGGGTCGGTGTGTCGGCGGTGGGAGCGAGATCAACGCGGCGTTGTACCATCGCCCGTTGGAGAAGACGCTCCGGGCGTGGCAGGCGCGCACCGGCATCCGGGGGTTCGAGCCGGAGGCGTTGTGGCGGCACTTCGAGGCGGTCGAGGCCGACTGCAACGTGAACCTGGTCCCGGGCGGCAACGGCCCGGCGTGTGACCTGTTGCGGCGCGGCGCGGGCGCCAACGGGTGGTCCACGCGCGAGATCGCGCGTTTCTGGAAGTACGACGGGGAGCAGCCGGCGCAGGCGATGCTCACGGGGCGGCAGTCGATGTCGGTCACCCTGGTGCCCCGGGCGGTGCGTGCCGGGGCGCGTTTATGGCCCGACACCCGCGTGGTGGAGCTCACGCGGAAGGGCGCCCGGGTCACCGGGGCCGTCGCGATCCGCACGATCGCGGGCGAGTCCGAGCGCATCGAGGTCCGGGCCAAGGAGGTCGTGGTGGCGGCCGGCGCGGTGCAGACCCCTCGAATCTTGCGGCGCTCGGGGTTTGTGCACAACGTGGGCGACACGTTGCGGCTCCACCCGATGATCCGGGTCACGGCGCGGTTCCGCGAGCCGTTCAACGACCTGGGATACGGCGTGCCCACCGAGCAGGTCGACCAGTTCAAGCCCGAGCTCACGCTGGGGTGCAGCTACAGCAGCATCCCGCACCTCGCGTTGTGGATGGGCGCGGGTCTGGGGGACAAACAGGCTCGCCTGCGCGACTGGCGGCGCACGGGCATCTTCTACGTGGCGGCGGTGGGCACGGGCGTCGGGCGCATCCGCGATCTGCCGGTGGTGCACGAGCCGTTCATCCGGTTGCCGCTGACGGGCGACGACCTGGGCCGGTTGGGCGAAGGCCTGACGCGCCTCGGGCAGCTCCTGTTCGCGGCGGGGGCCGAGGAGGTGTCGAGCCCGGTGGACGGTGGGGCGGCCTTCCGCGACGCGGCGAGCCTGGAGTCCGCCGCGCGGCAGCTACCCCAGGGCAGGATGCCCGTCTCGACGATCCACCTGTTCTCCTCGGTGCCGATGGGGGAAGACCCCACCTCGACGGGGACCGACTCGTTCGGGAAGGTGTGGGGGACCGAGAACCTGCGCGTCAACGACGCGTCGCTCTTCCCGGAGAGCCCGGCGGTGAACCCGCAAGGGACGGTGCTCGCGGTGGCGCGGCGCAACGTGGTGGAGTGGATCCACGGCGGGGCCTGACCGCTCGGAGTGTGACGCCGCCTCGCTCGCCGACCGGGCGCCAGTGCAGCGAGCCCCTCGCGGTTCGGCGTCCGGCCGACGTTGTGCCAAACGCCGCCGTCGGTGGCCGGCTCGGTGACGCGGCGGGTGACGGGTCGGGTGGAATTGGCCGAGCGGAGCGCCGGTTCGCCGCGTGCGGCGCACCGGCGGGGGAGCGAGCGCCAATTTCACCCGGCCCGGCAGGACCCGGGGGTGACCTCGTTCTGCACATCGCTGAGCGCGGCGCTTGGCCTCCACCCCTGCCGACGCCGACCCGCGCCCCCGTGGGTGATGCGTCTTGCCTGGCGCCCCCGCGGCAGATTGTCGCCCCCCGCGGTACACTGTGCCGGTGAACCTCGCCACCTACGGGGCCACGGCCGACCCCTTGACGCGGGCGCTGCAGCAGCGCGCCGAGTCGATGTGCCTGCCGCCGGACCGCCCGCGCATCCGCTTCCTCGACCCCCTCGGGTCGGGAGGGATGGGCGCGGTCTTCCGGGCGTGGGACGTGCAGATGGGGGCCGAGGTCGCCGCCAAGCAGGTGCTCGCCTTCGGGCCCGAGGCGATCGCGCAGCTCAAGCACGAGTTTCGCGTCGCGCGCGACGTGTCGCACCCCAACCTCGTCTCGCTGTACGAACTCTTCGTCGACGAGCTCGGCGCGTTCTTCACGATGGAGCTCGTGCCCGGCGCCGAGATCGTGCCCTACCTGCGCCGGGGCCTGCGGCCCGGCGAGCCCCTCGGCAGCGACGGGCTCGCCGAGCTCCGGCGCGTTTTCGCCGGCATGGTCGACGGCGTGCAGGCGCTGCACGGCGCGCGCGTGGTGCACCGCGACCTGAAGCCGTCCAACGTCCTGGTGACCGACGAAGGCCGCGTCGTCGTCCTCGACCTCGGCGTGGCCTTCCGCCTCAACGAAGGCGGCCAGGTCGCCGCCGCCGTGGGCACGCCGTCGTACATGGCGCCCGAGCAGGCGCTCGGCACCACGGTCGGCCCCGCAGCCGACGCGTGGGCGCTCGGGTGCATCCTGGGCGAAGCCCTCACCGGCATCCGCTCCACCCGCACGCCGTGGTCGGGCGGCGGCCTCGACGCCAGCGCCCCGCCCCGCCCCTTCGGCCCCGACGACCTCGCCGACGTGTGCGTCCGCTTGCAGCTCCCGGACCCGGAAGCGCGCGCCGGGCTCGACGAGGCGGCGGCCGTCTTCGCCGGGGCCGCCGCGCGCAGCGCCTGGCGGGT
>SXOM01000346.1 GCA_005776735.1 Pseudomonadota bacterium | reverse complement strand
CTTCCTTGGCGACCGTTCAACCGCGCGCGTGCTGCAGCTCCTTGAGCGCCACGTCGCGGCCGAGCGCCTGGTCGCGCGCCGCGTGCACCACCCCCATCCCGCCTTCGCCGAGGACCGCGCCCAGCGCGTACCGCGGGCCCTCGTGGGCACGCTCGGGGGTCGCGACTCCCGGCTCCCCGGGGTCGCTCCAGCCGCCGGCGCTGTCGTCTTGGGTGGGCGGGCGCGTGGACACGCGGCCATGTAGCGACTCGACGTGCGGAATGGGCGCCCGCACCCGCAGAGTGGGGGTCGGGTGGGGGTCCTCCGCGGCTCAGCTCGCTTCGCCGCGCAGCACCCACCACGCCAGCGCGTCGGTGCCGTCTTCCACCGAGCAGCCATCGCCTTCGGCCCACGTGTAGGCCGCCATGGCCCACACGGTCAGGTCCGTCGTGCCCACCGCGACGTGGTCCGCGGCGACCGGCGCGACCTCGACCTCGTCGTCCCCGGTGGCGAACTGCACGGTGTGGTCTTCGCGGGGCATGCACGCGGTGGCCACGGTCTGGTAGACCGCGCCGAGCCCCACCTCGAGCTCGGGCGTGTCCTCCGCCGCGAGCGCGCCGCCCCATTGGCCCTCCTCCGCGGCGAAGAGCAGGCCGTCCCCGTCGCGCAGCACCAGCCCCATGACGTCGCCCCAGACGAGCCGGTAGCGCCACGTCAGGTCGACGGTGTCGCCCTGGCTCACCCCCAAGGCGAGCGCCACCGCCTCGCCGTCGGCGTCGGTCGCGTTCACTCCGAAGGTGGCGACGGTGCCGGCCCCATCGTCGATCGTGAACGTCGCGCCGCAGTCGGTGTCGGAGCCCACGTCGGTGATCGTGCCGGTGAGCACGAGGTCCTGGTCGTCCCCCGAAGGCCGCGCGCCGTCCTTGCACAGCACCACCGCGCCGTTGGGCGACCCGGACGGGGAGGGGGTCTGCGGTTCGCACGCGAGGAGGAGGACGGAGAGGAGCGAGAACATGGCAGGCCAAGAAGCAAGCGGCGTGCCGGCTCGGTGCTTAGGATCCGGTCATCGCGGAGGTCGTATGCTCCTCACCCTGTGGCTCGCCGGCTGCGCGACCGTGGAAGACACTGGAGAAACGGGGGATACGGCCGACTCCGGCATCCCCGACGCCTGCGAGTGCCGCGACCCCACGACCGAGCCGTTCGCCCCGGCGCTCGTCGGCGGTTTCGACGACTGGTTGGGAAACGCGGTCGCGTGGGCGGTCGACCCCGACGCGGGCGTCGTGCTCGTGGTGGCGATGGCCTACGAGCGCGGCGTGGCCACGCAAGAGCTGGACATCGACTGCGCCGACCCCGACGCGCTCGTGGGCAACTGGGTCGCCGTGGTGCCGCCCTCGGCCGAAGCCGACGTCGCGAGTCATCCGCTGCTCGGTGCCGCGATCACCTCGGCGGCGGGGGCTCGATCGTTGGGGGTGCCGCTGGGCGCGCTGCTCGTGCGCGGCGACGTGGGCACCGCCACGCCGACCCGGATCGAGGTCGCGACCGACGGCGGCGTGTCCCTGGTTCGGGGCGAAGGCCAGGACCGTGTGCTCGGTGCGTTGAGCTTCGCGGCGGTCGCCGACGAGGTCGGCGGTGACGCGACGGTGGACTGCGGAGCGGCGTCGCGTCTTGCGGCGTTGGACCTGGTGTACGCGTCGTCCGGCGACGAGTAGCGCCCTCTGGGCGGCGCCGGCGGCCCGTCCCGAAGCGCGGGGGGGCTTCGCGGCGCCGCGGGCCGCGCGGCGGGGTTGCCGCCGTCAGGCCGGTCGCGGCGCGGCCCCCAGGGCGTCGTGCAGCCCCAACGCTGCGAAAAGGGCAGCGAGCTCGGCGTCGGGCGGGCAGGTGACGACCACCTCGGCGCCGGTCACCGGGTGGGTGAACCGGAGCTCGGCGCAGTGCAGCGCCAGGCGGTGGAAGCCGTACGTGTCGCGGAAGACGCGGTTGTGCTCCCCCTTTCCGTAGCGCACGTCGCCGATGATCGGGTGGCTCGCGTGCTTGAGGTGGCGGCGGATCTGGTGGAGGCGGCCGGTGAGCGGGCGCGCTTCGTAGAGGCCGTAGCGCCCGGACTGCCCGAGCAGTCGGAGCTCGGTCACCGCGGGCTTCTTGTCGGCCCCGGGCTCGGCGGCCAGCGCGTGGTCGACGCGGGTGAGACCCGCGTCGTGGCCGCGACACAGGGCGAGGTAGCGCTTGTGGACCGCCTGGGTCGCGAACTGCTCCTGAAGGTGCGCCGCGGCGGCCGAGGTCTTGGCGAACGCCAGCGCGCCGCTGGTGGCGCGGTCGAGGCGGTGCGCGGGGTGTACGCGCCGACCGAGCTGGTCGCGAAGGCGTTGGAGCACGGGCGCCTCGTCGTCCCCCCAGCCGCGGTGCACGAGCGCACCGGCGGGCTTGCGGATGACGACGAGCACGTCGTCTTCGTAGAGGACCTCCAACGGCGGCGCGGGCTCGCCGGCGGCGGGCGCCGTCGGGGTGCGCTCCACGACGCCGCGCATCGCCCACGACTCGGCGACGTGGCGGCGGAAGACCGTCATCAGCGCGTCGTGTACGGCTGCGCCTTCCAAGAGGCCCAAGGCCCGCGCGATCGCCTCGAACGTGGCGAGGCCGCCGGCCTTGGTCTCTTCCCGCAAGCCCCACTCCGTCGGGCCGCCGGCGGGGAGCACGACCTTCTCGGCGCGGTCGACCCCCGGGAGGCGGCGCGCCATGCGCTGCGCCTGGCCCCAGCTCCCTTCGGGGACGACCAGGGTGACCGGGCGGGGGTCGCCGTCGGCGATCACCGCGTCGAGCGGCCGGGCGTCGTCGCCCGGGTACAGGAGGAGCACCCGGCGGCCGGTGTCGTGGAGCGGCCCGAGGTCGACCCGTACGTCGCGCAGGCCGTGCACGTGGCGTTCGTGGTTGGGAAGGCACTCGAGCGCGAGCGGGCCGGTGGCGCTGGGCCGGTGCACCTCGGCGGCGTGCACCACCAGGCACACGCGCGTCGCGAGGTCCAGGCGCGGGAGCTCCGCACAGTGGCACCGCTCCAGGTGCAGGTGGCAGCGCGGGCAGCGCAGGTGGGCACTCGCGGTGCGGGCCACGCTACGTCCGGCGGCGACGCACCCACTGATCGTACACGACCATGAGCACGGTGCTGACCAGGCCGGTGATGACGAAGGGCCACCACACCTGGCCGGGGTGGTACGCGGCGAACAGGTGCGCCTGGAGCGTCAGCGGCGTGGTCGCGGCGCCGTCGGGGAGCGTGGGCACCGCGCGGAGCGCGAACTCCATCACCTCGCCGCGCGGGAGCACGGGCATCAGGGCCTCCATGAGCGGCCGGCCCTCGAGCGAGGCGAACTTCGCCAAGGCGGCGGCGGCGTCGGCCACCTCGGCGTTCTTCGCGAGCTCGGCGACCACCTCGGCCTCCTCGGTGCCGGCGGCCACGCCGTCGAGCCAGGCGCGGGCGGCCCCCGGGTCGCCGCTGTCGACGAGGAAGCGTCGCGCGAGGTTCACCTTGTCGCCCTGGGTCTCGTAGGCGTTGCCCGCGATCAGGCTGCCGAGCACCCAGCCGACGCCGTCCGGCATGTTGGCATAGCCGAGGTAGAGGGCCCGTTTACCCGGAGGCGCGAGGGACGACATGTACTCCTGGCGCTTGGGGCTCGACAACATCTCGCCCACCGTGAAGGCGACGATGCCCGCGAGCACCACGTACACGTCGGCGGTGTAGACGAACGAGATGAGCGCGAGGCTGGCGATGCCCATGCCGAGGAAGGTGCTGACCAGCGTGCTCACCTTGGAGCTCAGCCACGCGAAGACGAACATCGTGAACATGATCATCAGCGCGTTGATGTTGAGGAGGCGCTCCTGGCTGATGCCCTCGCCGCGCGCGGCGGCTTCGATCCACTCCGTCTTGCCGGACAGACCGCCGAGCTGGGCCAACAGCGGGCTCGAGTCGGTCCAGTCGTCGACGTAGTTGGGCAACAGGTCGAAGAGCTGGTGGAAGCTGAACCAGAAGCCGGCGCTGATCACGATGAACCCGAGCAGCACGGGGCTGGTGAACAGCTCGCGCAGCGACTCGCGGATGAGGTCGCCCACGCTGCGGGTGTCGGCCGCCACCGCCCGTTCGTCCTTCGGATCGGAGTAGAAGAAGAGCGGGATCAGGTTGCTGAAGACGATGACCGAACACGCGGCGAAGACGCCGTGCCACCCGAGGCCGAGGTCGTCCTTCACCAGGCCGGGGATGTAGGCGGCGAGCGCCGCGCCCACGTTCACCGACTGGTAGAACAGACCCCACCCCATCGACTCGGCGCCGCGGCTCTTGGCGATCGAGTGCGCCATGGTGCCCTGGATGCCGGGCTTGAACAGGCCGGTGCCTGCGGCGAGGAGCTGCGTGCCGAGCAGCATCATCCAGAAGTCGCCCGCCAGCGCCATCCCGGCGTAGCCGGCGGCCTTGAGGAAGACCGACACGGCGATCGTGCGCTTGTAGCCGTAGCGGTCGGAAAAGCCCCCGGCGAAGGTCGGGAGCCAGCTCTGCATCGCCGCCCACGCCGCGTAGATCGTGCCCTTCTCGGCGTGGCTCAGGCCGGCGCCGCCCTCGGTGGTCGCCAGCACCATGTACACGGGCGCCACGAGCCGCACGCCGTAGTAGGCCATGCGCTCCATGAGCTCCATGAAGATGCAGATCCAGAAGACGAAGTCGAACGCGCGGATCTGGGCGATGAGGCCCTCCGCGCGCGGCGGGGTCGGGGTCGACATCCCCCGGGGCTAACCTACTGGTTTCCGAGGTGGCGCATGAGCGCGTCCATGTCGGCGTCGTGCTGCTCCTGGCGGTGCTGCAGCTCGCCGAACGCGGCCATCAAGACGGCCGAACGGAGCGCCGGCACGGCCTCCAGGTCGTCGCCTTCGTCCCGGAGGCGGGCGGCGAGCGTCGCCGCTTCGTCGGCCTGCGCGCCCCGACCGAGGAGCCGGAAGGTGAGCGCGGCCTGGTCGGCGGCCAGGGCGAACCGGGCGCGGCCGCCGTTGAGGAGCGCGTCGCGGCACCCCTGGTCGATCCATCCCTCGTCCTCGGGCTTGACCTCCTCGGGCAGGGACTTGACCACCGCGTCGACCACGGCGGGGGCGACCAGCCACGCCGGCAGCATGAACCGGGCACCGGGAGCGCCGGTTTCGGGCAGCGCGAGGGTGAGCGGGTCGGTCGCGCGCGCGACGGCGAGCACGGCGGGATCGAGCTTGGAGAGGAAGTGGTCCCAGCCGTGCAGCCGCTTGCCGCGAACCAAGGCATCGGCCAGGTGCAGGCCCGCCAGGAACGGCACCTCGGTGACACTCTCGTCGGCTTCGAGCTGCTTCCAGAACTTGCGGAGCTCGCTGCGCGAGGCGTGCCCGTGGCTGTCCTGGATCTTGTCGCCGCCGAAGATGATCTCCATCAGGCAGCTCGACTCGCGGTCGGTGGAGGTGAGCAGGAGATGGCTGTTGCCCAGCGCCCCGGGGGCGCCGAGAAACGCCCGCGGCGCCACGGCGTCGGTGACCTCGCGGGGCAGCGTGAACGCGACGGGGGCGACGGCGTCGGCCACCTTGACCCCACGAGACTTCAGCTTGTGGAGCGCCGCCGCGGCGGCCTTGCGCAGGGCCTTCGGCTGCGACACCGACTGGAGCGCCGCGGTGTTGCCGAGCGCTTCGGCGGCGGCGATGGCGAGCTCGGGGTCGGCGAGGCGGGCGAGCTCGCCGTGGCCGTGGTGGGCCCAGGCGACGGTGGCGGCGTCGCCGCTCTGATCGAGGATGGCGGCGAGGCGAGGATCAGCCATGAGATGCTCCACGGGATTCCAGGTCGAGGGCCTGGTGGACGGTCAAGGCCGCCATGTTGACGATGTCGTTGACGGTGGCGCCGAGCGCCAGGACGTTGACGGGCTTGCGCAGGCCCATGATGACCGGGCCCACCGCGGTGGCACCGCCGAGCTCGCGCAAGAGCTTGTAGGCGATGTTGCCCGACGCGAGGCCGGGGAAGACGAGGACGTTGGCGTCGCCCTGGATGGCGGAGAACGGGAAGTCGCCGGCGGCGAGCTCGGCGTTGACCGCGGTGTCGGCCTGCATCTCGCCGTCGATCACCAGGTCGGGCCACAACTTCCGCACCTGGCGGATCGCCTCGGGGATCTTGGTGACCTCGGGGTTGTCGCGGTGTTCGCCGAAGTCGGAGTAGCTGATCATCGCGACCCGCGGCTTGTAGCCCAACGACTCCGCCAGGCGCGCCGTGTTGACGGCGATCTGCGCCATGACCTCGGCCGTCGGCAGGATGTTGACCGTGCAGTCCCCGAAGAAGAAGACCCGGTTCTTGAACAGCATCACGTACACGCCGCTCACGGCGCGCACGGTCCGGTCCTGCCCGATGATCTGGAGGGCCGGCCGCAGGGTCTCGGCGTAGGGGGTGGTGAGCCCGCCGACCAGGCCGTCGGCGTCGCCCATCTTCACCATCATCGCGCCGTACACCACCGGGCGGTGCACCCACTGGCGCGCCGAGTTCGACGTCATGCCCTTCCGTTGGCGGCTCTTCCACAACGCCTCGGCGTAGCGGTCGAACGTGGGGCCGTTGCGGGCGTCGACGATCTCGATGCCGTCGAGCGAGACGTTCTGCTCTTCGGCCCGCTTGAGCACCTTCCACTCTTCACCGACCACGATCGGCTTGCAGATCTCCTGCTCGACGAGGATCTGGGCGGCGCGGAGCACGCGGGGGTGTGTGCCGTCGAACAGGACGATGCGGCGGAGGTTCTGCTGCGCGCGGGAGATGACCGGTCGGAGCACCTCCTTGCTGCGCTCCAGCGTGCGCTCCAGGCGGCTCCGGTACGCCTCGAGGTCGGCGATCGGCTCGCGGGCGACGCCGGTCTCGGCGGCGGCCTGGGCGACGGCGGGCGCCACCCACAAGAGCACCCGCGGGTCGAACGGCGTGGGGATGCTGTAGTCGGGGCCGAAGTGCAGCTTGTCGATCTTGTAGGCGGCGAGCACCTCGTCGGGCACCTCTTCGCGCGCCATGGCGGCCAGCGCGCGGACCGCCGCCGTCTTCATCGCTTCGTTGATCGCGCGCGCCCGGCAGTCCAGCGCACCGCGGAAGACGAACG
>SXOM01000345.1 GCA_005776735.1 Pseudomonadota bacterium | reverse complement strand
GCGGGGGCGGCCGGCGCGGGGACGGCCGCAGCCGGGGCGGACCCGGCGGGGGCGCCGCCCTGGGCCGCCACCCGGTCGGCGAGCCAGCCACCGAGCTTCTCGACGGTGGGGTAGTCGGCGAGCTTGAACGTGTCGTCGCGCTCCAGCCCGTAGGCGTCGCGGACCTCGGCGAAGATCTCGGCCTGCTTGACGGTGTCGATGCCGAGGTCGGCCTCGAGCTCGTAGCTCGGGTCGATCTCGTCGCGGCCGTAGCCGGTCTTCTGCGCGACCACGTCGACCAGGCGTGCGAGAACGGCCTCCCGACTGGGCGCTGACGGTCGTTGCGCCTGCGGCGTCGGCGCGGGGCTGGGCGGTGCGATGGCGCCCACCTTCGTCGGGTCGACCACCCACCGCAACTGCCGCGACTCCACCACCAGTGCGCCGGCGCCCCCCCCCACGCGGGCCAACCAGCTCGCGTTCTGCGGGGCGTCGATCACGCGCCGATCGCCCTTGCCGGCCTGCTTCCAGGCGGCGAGGGCGAGCTGGCTGCCGAAGCCGGCCGCCAGGCGCAGGGCGTACCGCACGTCGTGGTGACCGCCGGTGCTCAGCGTGAGCTGGCCGAGGTCGGGGTCGGGCTCCTTGAGGTTCGGGATGGGCGGAACCTGCTGGTATTGCAGCGCCTTGACCGCCACGGTGTCTTCGATGCCGGCCCCCATCGGGTGGCCGGTGAAGCCCTTGGTGTTGGCGATGACCATGCGGGAGGCGGCAGGACCGAACGCGTACGGCAGGCTCGCCATCTCGGCCGCCGCAGAGCCGCCGCGGGCCGGGGTGTAGGTCTCGTGGCTGAGGAAGACACACCGCTCGGCAAAGCCGGCGTGCGTCTCGCCGGCCGCGGCCACCGCGCGGTCGGCGAGCACCTTGACCTCGCGCTTGATGTGGTCGGCGTCCAGGCGCGTGCCGTGGAACGCGCTGTTGGCGATGTGGGTGCCGAGAAGCTCGGCGATCGGGGCCATCCCGCGCTCGGCGACGTCTTCGGCGCGCTCCACCACCAACGCGGCGGCGCCCATGCCGAGGATCATCCCGTGGCGGCGACGATCGAAGGGAAGGGCCGCGTTTTCGACTTCGGCGGTGGTGGTGGCGGCGCCCGCGGCCAGAAAGCCGGTGCCGATCCACTCCATCAGGTCGTCGCTGGTGACGTCGTCGGCGCCTACGACGATCACGCGGCGGCACCGGCCTCGATGGAGCCAATCCTCGGCGATCGACAACGCCTGGGTCGTGCTCGCGCACGCGGCGTTGATCGCCGTGTTGGGGCCGCGCGCGCCGAGGAGCTGCGCGAGCTGGCTGTGGCCCATCGCGAGGACCTGGAACAAGAACCGGCGGTCGAAGTGCCCTTCGCCGTCGCTCCCTTCGGACTTGAGCTTGCGGACGAGCTGGTCGTAGCCGGCGAACGCGCTCGCGAAGATGACCCCCGTGGTGTCGCGGAGCGCCTCGGGGAGCGCCCAACCGGTCGCGACGGCCTTGCCCGTGGTGGTCTGGCGCCACGTGCGCACCAGGGGGATGCCGGCGTCCTTGAGCGCTTCCAACGCCGCCGCGAACGCGAGCTGCGTGGTGATGTCGAGGCTGCGGACGAGGCTCGGGTCGACCCCGTAGTCGGCGGCGAGATCGAAGTGGGCCTTGCGGCCGGCGAGGCGGATCACCTGCTCGCGCGACTCGACCTCGGCGAACCCGCCCTGGCCGGACACCGGGTCCTTGGTGACGCGGAGCACCTTCTTCGCCAACATCCGGTCCTGCTCGACCTCCGGCAGGGGGTCGATGCGGTTTTCGCCGTGCAGGATGCGTTGGATTCCGTCGGGCTCGAACACTTCGCGTCCGCCGGGCAGGCCGAGCGACGCGCCGGAGCAGACCACCCGGACGGCCGGCGGGGCCGCGGTGGCGGCGGTCGTGGGCGCCATCGCTGCGACGGGGGGCGTCGCGCGCACGGCGGGTGCGGGTGCGGGCACCGCGGGCTGGTGCGCCGACTGGAACGCCGTCCAGGCCGCGCCGAGGAACCCCTGGAGCGCCGGCAACATCGCGGTCGCGAACGTGCCGGCGTCGAGGCCGTTCGGGTCCTGACCGGCGATCTGGGCCAAGAACCGCGCGGCGCTGTCCGGCGGGAGCGCGGGCACGGTGGCAACCGGGACCGTCGGCGCCCTCTCGGCGGCGACGACCGGACGGTCGGCCGCGGCGGCGCGCCGCTCGGGCATGGAGCTCGGGCGGGTGGAGCCGGCCTTCTGCGCCGCGTAGTCCACCAATTGACGCAGGGTGCGGTGTTGCCCCATGCGGAAGTCGGGGTCGGGCTCCAGGCGCAGCGTCTCGCGCACCTGGCCGATGATGTCGGCGGTCTTCACGGTGTCGATGCCGAGGTCGGCCTCGATGTCGTGGTCCAGCGACAACTCTTCGACGGCGAGGCCCGTGCGGCGGGCCACCACCTCGAGGATCGTGCGCGCGATCTCCGGCGTGCCGACGCGCTCGATGGGGGCGGCGGACACCGTGCTGCGCGCGGCGAGCTGCGGGGTGGTGCTGCGGCGGGGGCCGGCGTCGGCGAAGATGTCGGTGGTCGCGGCGGGGCGCGCTTCGATGGGGAAGCCGAGGACGTACAGTTCGGCCAGCGCGTCGAGGAAACTCGACACTCCGCCGCGCTTCGGTTGGTTGGTGTACAGCGCGCGGTGGGGGCGGTGCTTCAGGATCTGCACCACGAAGCCCGACAACGCCCGCTTGGGACCGCACTCCACGAAGATGCGCGCACCGTCGGCGTACATCCGCTCCACCTGCGCAATCCACTCGACCGGCGCTGCGACCTGCAGCGCCAGGTTCTCGATGATCGCCTCGCGGGCGCCCTCGCCGGTGGGGTAGTACCGACTGTCGACATTGGTGGTGATCCGGCGGACCGGCTCGCGGACGTCGAGCTCCTGGAGCACCCGCTTGAGCGGTGCGCTCGCCGGGGCCACGATGCGGCTGTGGAACGCGTGGCTGACCGGCAGCGGGTACACGGTGATGCCGCGGCTCCGGAACAGCTCACTCGCGGCCTCGACCGCGTCGGACTCGCCGGCGATCACCGTCTGCGCCGGACTGTTCTTGTTCGCCGGCACGACGTAGCCGGGCACCTCGGCGATCACCTCCATCACCACGTCGGTGCTGGCGGCGATACCCGCCATCTTGCCCACGTCGTCGAGCTTGACCGCGGCCATCTCGCGCCCGCGCGCGCTCACGGCCACCAGGGCGTCCTTGAAGCTGAGGATTCCCGCGGCGACCAGCGCGCCGTACTCGCCGAGGCTGTGTCCGGCCACCATGTCCGGCCGCACCCCGTAGGCCGACAACAGCCGCAACAGCGCCACGTCGACGGTGAGCGTCGCGGGCTGGGAGATCGCGGTGTCGCGCAGCCGCTCGAACTGCTCCTCCTCGGGCAGTTGTTCGTCGCGACGGATCAGCGCGGTCAGCGGCCGCCCCAACAGCGGCGTCATCACCTCGTCCGCCTCGCGGAACGTGTCGGCGACGATCGGGAACTGTTCGGCGAGATCGAGCCCCATCCCGATGTACTGCGAGCCCTGCCCCGTGAACAGGAACGCGAGCTGGCCGTCGCAAGGCACATCTTCCAGGGCGATGCCACGCTGGCGCACCAGGTCGTAGCCTTTGCCCTTCTTCACCGCCGAAACCACCTTCTCGACCTGCGAGACCATCTCCTCGCGGTCCTGCGCGTGCGCCGCCACCCGAAGCGGCGCGTCCGGCTCGTAGGGGGCGCGTTCGCCACGCTCGACCAGGGCCGCGCACCGCTCCACCATCTCTTCGGGAGTGTCGGCGGACAAGGCCCACAGCCCGGTGGGGACGGGGACGGCGGTGGTCGGGGTCTTGGGGGCGCCAGCGACCCGCGGTGCCGGTGCGGCGGCCGCAGGCGCAACGACCGTCGGCGCTCCGCTTCCGACCGGCGCCACCGAGGTGGTGACGGGAGGCCAGGCCGGCGCCGCGACCGGGGTGGCAGACGCCCGCGCCGAGCCGGGGCGGTACCCTTCGAGCACCATGTGGAAGTTGGTGCCGCCGAAGCCGAACGCGCTCACGCCGGCGAACCGCGGGCCGCCGTGCTCCCACGCTTCGGGCTGGGTCTGCACCTGCAGCGGCACGACCGAGAGGTCGATGTCCGGCCGGGGGTTGCGGTAGTTGATGCTCGGGGGCAGGACCCCGTGGAACAGCGCGAGGCAGGTCTTCAGCGCGCTCGCCGCGCCCGCGGCGGACTTGAGGTGGCCGATGTTGGACTTGATCGACCCGATGCGCGCGGCGCGCGTGCGCCGGCCGCGGCCGACGAGCTCGGAGAGCGCCTCGACCTCGACCTTGTCGCCGACGACCGTGCTCGTGCCGTGGCACTCGAACAGGTCGACGTCGGCGGGGTCGACCCCGGCGTTCTCGTACGCCCGCCGGAGGGCCCGCTTCTGGCCTTCGGGGTTGGGCGCGGTGATGCCCTTGCCCTTGCCGTCCGAGCTGCCGCCGAAGCCGCGGATGACCGCGTACACCTTGTCGCCGTCGCGCACGGCGTCGCCGAGGCGCTTGAGCACGAGGATGCCGACGCCCTCGCCCATGACGAACCCGTTGGCGCGGGCGTCGAACGGGCGGCTTCCGTCGGGCGACAACGCGCCGATCTTCGAGAACTTGGTGTAGGTGGGCACACCCATGCTGCGATCGGCGCCGCCGG
Organism: Pseudomonadota bacterium; assembly: GCA_005776735.1. Lineage (GTDB taxonomy): Bacteria > Myxococcota_A > UBA796 > UBA796 > SXON01 > SXON01. The sequence continues at coordinate 3,745 of SXOM01000345.1, read as the reverse complement.
TCACCGCCATGTCGAAGTCGCCGTCCTGGAGGCCCTTGACCGCGGCCTGGATGGCCGCCATCGAGCCCGCGCACGCGGCGTCGGTCGTGAAGTTGGGCCCGCCGAGGTTCAGCGCGTTGGTGATGCGCCCGGCCACGACGTTGGCCAGCTCGCCGGGCATCGAGTCTTCGGTGATGGGCGGGATGTTGCGCTTGAGCTCGGTCTCGTAGCTCTCGAGGATGGCGGCGCGCGCGTCGGTCGGGAGGGCGGCGAAGCCCGCGACCTCGGTGAGCGCCTTGCGGATGGCCGGGAACATCACGCGCAGCGTGTACTCGTCGGTGATCTCGCCACCCATCGAATTGCCGAGGATGGTCGCGACACGGCTGCGATCGTAGTCTCGGGACTCTCCGTATCCGGCGTCGTCGAGGGCGTCGGCGGCGGCCTCGAGCGCCATCTGTTGGATGGGGTCGACCAGTTTCGCGACACTCGGCGGAATCCGGAACCGCTTGGGGTTGAAGCGGAAGTCGGTGACGAAGCCGCCGATCTTGGCGTAGGTCTTGTCGGGGACGGACTTGTCCGCGTCCCAGAACAGGGCGGGGTCCCACCGTTCGCGCGGCACCTCGATGATCCCGTCGAACCCGGCGACGAGGTTGGCCCACAACGCGACGGGGGTCGCGGAGCGCGGCAGCCGGCACCCGAGGCCGATGACCGCGACCGGCTCGTGCTTCCCGAGCCCAGCGAGCGGGTCGGGCTCGGTCGACGCGGCCGGGGGCGCGACGGGGGTGGCCGCGGGGTGGCCGGGGGTGGCCGTTGCGGGCGCGTCGGCGTTGCGCCACGCCGCCAGGGCGCGGAGCAGGTCGGGGTGGCGGCGCGTCATCCCGGCCGCGTGCAACAGGCCGGCGCCGCCGGGCCAGGCGTGCAGGAACGGGTCGTCGTGGGTGTAGACCTCGCGCGCCACGTCCTCGATCGGCTCGCCGGCGGCGACGCGGCGGTACGCCGGGCTCCCGAGCGAAGCGACGAAGTTCTGGTCGAGAACCCGGCGGAAGTCGGCCGCGCCCAAGCGCTCCAGCCGCGCCCGGAGGGTGGGCCCGAGCTCCCAGAAGCCGGCGAGCACGTCGGAGAGGACGAGGCCTACGCCCGCCGGCGCGGGCACCTCGGGGGGGTGCGGCCAGTCCAAGAGGACGGCGCCCGTGTGCGCGCTGGCCAGCTCCCGCACGTCGTCGGCGCCGGCGCGGCCCCCCGACCCGAGGCCGCGGAGCAGGACCCCGGCGAACCCGGCCGGCGGCGGCGCCGCCTCGGTGCACTCCAACCACGTGGGCCGGTCGGGGTGGGGGGGGCCCCCGGCCACGACGATCGGCCCGTCGCCCGGTGCGCCTTCGGCCCGGCGAACCCGCACCCACGCGCCCGCCGGCACCGCGGCGTCGTCGCTGGTGAGGTCGACGAGCACCGCGTACCCGGCGGCCTGCAGCGGGGGGGCGAGCCCCACACGCGCGGCCGGCACGAGGACGAGGCGACTGGGGACCGACATCGGGACTCCGGGGGGCGCCGGTGCCTATCCGCGAGCAGGGCGGGAAGCGAATGAGCGTACGTTCACTTGCGGCTTCGCAGCGCGCTCGCCGGCCTAGTGGCCGACGATGTCCGTCTCCATCCCGACCAGCGCCAGGAGCAGCGCGTCGATGGGCTGGGAGCCGTCGAGCGCGTACACCACGCCCAGGTTGTCGCACGCGGTGAGCAGGTCCTCGACGAGGTAGTCGAACTCGTCCTCGGTGACGTTCATGCCGTGGTGGGCGTCGTACATGCTCATGCCCGAGTAGGTGCAGTACCCGCCCGTGGCATCGCACATCTGCTCGACGAGCAGCAGGTCGAGCGCGGCGAGGTCGGTGCTGGCGAAGCGGGCGTTGATGCGCGAGTCGGCGGCGACGATGACGAGGAACTCGTCGACCACCGCCTCGAGGGCGGCGTGGCCGCCGATGGCGTTGAAGTTGACCGCGGTGCCGTCGGCGTCGGTCACGATGTCGGCCTGCATGCCCACCAGCGCGATGAGGAGCGGGTCGATGGCCTCGCTGCCGTCCAGCGCGTAGGGCACGCCGAGCGTGTCGAGCGCGGCGAGCAGGTCTTCGACCAGCGCGTCGAACTGCGCGTTGGTGATCGCCATGCCCGCGTGCACGTCGACCATGCTGCCGCCCTTGTAGGTGCAGTAGCCGCCGGTGGCGGAGCACACCTGCTCGACCAGGCGGGTGCGCAGCGTCGTCATGTCGCTGTCGGCGAAGAACCAGTTGATGCGCGAGTCGGCGGCGACGTTGGCCAAGAGGCCGTCGACCACCGCACCGACCGCGGCGTAGCCGCCGATCTGGTTGAAGGTGACGGCGGACCCGTCGGCGTCGGTCACGATGTCGCCGCGCATCCCGACCAGGGCCACCAGCAGCGGGTCGATCGGTTGGCTGCCGTCCAGCGCGTAGGGCACGCCGAGGTCGTCGAGGGCGAGGAGCAGGTCCTCCACCAGGGCGTCGAACTGGGCGTCGGTGATGGCCATGCCCGCATGCACGTCCACCATGGAGCCGCCGGTGTAGGTGCACGGGCCGCCCGTGGCCGCACAGATCTGCTCTTCGAGCTTGGTCTTGAGGCCGGCCATGTCGCTGTCGGCGAAGAACCAGTTGATGCGCGAGTCGGCGCCGACGCGGGCCAGGAACGCGTCGACCACCGCGGACACCGCGGGGGCGCCGCCGATCTGGTCGTACAGCGAGGCAGTGCCGGTGTCGCCGGTGTCGGCGGTGTCGGTGTCGCCGGTGTCCGTGTCGCCGGTGTCCGTGTCGCCGCTGTCGCCGGTGTCGGTCCCGGTGTCGCTGGTGTCGGTACCGGTGTCGGTGTCGGCGGTGTCGGTGTCGCCGGTGTCGCCCGTCTCCTTGCCGGAGTCGCAAGCGACGGCGAGGGCGAGGAGGCTGCAGGACGCGAGGATACGGAGGGACATCGGGCGCTCCCGTTGGGGGTTCGAGCGGGTGGGTGCCCGCGTCCCGGGAGTGTTACCCATTTGTCTGGTATCCGCAAATTTGGGGATGCTCAGGGCTTCGGCGCTGCTTCTACGTGCGGATTCCAGCCCTTCGGGCGCTCGCCGCCGGAGCCGTGCCCTTCGCTGCCGGGGCGTGCGCCCACGCCGGCCTCGACGCCGGGGACGGCGTAGACCTCGGTGAGTGACAAGGTGCCGGAGCCTCCCTTGAACAGGCTCAAGGACACGTCGAGGTCGGCGAAGCGCCACTCCGTGGAGAAGCGCGCCATGGGGCCGGCGAGCTTCTTGGGGTCGACGGGGCGTTCGCGGGTGGGCGTGCCGTACCGCTCGCCGAGGGACTTGCGCGTGGCCGCGAACTCGTCGGCGGCGGCCTCGGGCACGGAGTAGCGGCGGACCACGCTGAGGTAGTGGACGGGGCCGCTCTCGGTGCGGCTCAGGAGGAGGGTGGCGAGCTTCCCGCGGCCGACGCGGTCGGGAAGCGCGGCGTCCAGGCCCGCTTCGCACGCGTAGCGGACCGTCGCCCTCCGGGGGGCGGGGACGCCGGGGCAGGTGAGCCCGCGCGCGGCGAGCCAGGCGGCCGCGTCGTCGGCGGACGTGGCGCCGAGCTTCAGGCCGAAGACCTCGGTCGACGGCGCGGTCGAAATGCCATGATACATGCTGCGTGATTTATAACCAAGATGGGTCTCGTGATCGATTTTGTCTCTTCCCTGAGCCGGTCAGTCCAGCCCGCGCTTCTTTCTGTTATTTCTCTTCATCATGTGT
>SXOM01000344.1 GCA_005776735.1 Pseudomonadota bacterium | reverse complement strand
GAGAGCGCGCGGCCCCGCCGCGCCGAGGGGCGATCGGGCGCACCCCACCAGCGGGACGCGGCATCGGCGGCCCACGCGGCGCCTTCGTCGTGGCAGCGGCTGCACGCGTCGGGGACGCCGGCCTGCACGCCCAGCGCGGGGTCGGGGATCGTGAAGCCGTGGTCGTGGCGCGGGTGGCGCTCCATGTAGACGGTCACCGGCATGTGGCAGTCCGCGCACGCCACCGCGGCCGCGTCGGGGTGCGGGTCGTGGTCGGCGAAGCCGGGGCGGCCCGCGTGGCAGCCGAGGCACAGGGTGTCGCCCCGGGCGCGCAACGTTCCGCCGTGGGGCTCGTGGCAGTCCGTGCACCGGACGCCGGCCGCCGCCATCCGGCTGCCGGCGAACGACACGGCCTCGAAGACCTCGTCCCGCACCTGGCCGTCGGCCCAGTACAGCTCGCCCTCGCCGGGGCCGAGGGGGAGGAACCCGTCCAACCACGCGCCCGCCGTGGGCACGTTCACGTCGCCGAGCGGCACGCGGCGGCTGTGGCACGGTGCGCACGTGTCGTCGCCGGGGCTCGGGATCGGGACCGGCTCGACCGGGTCGGCCGCATGTCGTGCCGCGGGTCCGTGGCAGGCTTCGCAGCCGACGCCGCTCTCGGCGAGGGTCGTGCGGAAACGGTCGACGTCGACCGCGTAGGCGACGGTGACGCCGGTGTCGTGGCAGGGGGCGCACTGGCTGTTCCACACCAGGGACGGACCAGCGGCGGACGTGGCGCGGAACCACTCGCGCCGGGCGGGGTCCCACGCGTCGGGGAGCACCTGCCGCTTGCCGCCCGCCACCGCCACCACGGGCTGCCACAGGGGAGCCACGCCGATGCGGTGGGTGATCTCGCCGATGCCGTCGGGGTCGTCGTCGGTCGCGACGGCGATCGTCACGCGGCCGTCCTGCACGGTCGCGCCGGGAAGCGTCGACAGGGCGTCGAGCTCGCGGGGACCGAGCTCGGCCTCGGCTTCGGCGTGGTGGGAGCCCGCCCACGCCGCCTGCGCACCGGCGTGGCAAGGAGCGCACGCGCCGGAGCCGGCGTGGACGCCCACTGCGGGGAGGGGGGGCGCCGGGGGGCTCGTGCAGCCGAAGCTCGCGACGGCGGCGACCACCCACGGGGTCGGGGCCGAGCGGGGGCGTCCACCGGTGCGCATCGCCCCTCCTACAGTCCCCGCGGGGGGGGCGCGAGGGCCGGCGGGCTCGGCCGCCTTCGGGACGGTCGCGGGCCCTCGCCCACTCAGGGGGAGACGATCGTGTCCATCAGCGCGGCGAGCGCGTCGGCACGTTCGGTCGCCGCGCTCACCTCGGCGTCCTCGGGCGGGTCGTCGCAGTCGTCGTCGCCCTGGTCGTCGTCGTCGCCGTGGCGGTCGGACTCGTCGTGCGAAGCTTCCTCGGTGGAGGCCTCGAGCCAGCCGGTGCCCTGGAGGCGATCGGTGGTCTCCAGCGGGTCGGCGGCGAGGTCGTAGAGCTCGCGGGTGTCGCCCACGTCGACGAAGCGGATGAGCTTCTGGTCCTGGTGCAGCACCGCGCGGGTGGCGCCGTACTCGCCGAGGGAGCTCGAGCTCTCGGTGTAGGCCCAGTCGCGCGCCAGGGTGGCCGCCGGGTCGCGCAGCACGGGGGCGAGGCTCTGGCTGTCGAAGGTGTCGCTCGCCAGCACCTGGTCGACCGGCGCGCCGCCGAGGTCGAGCAGGGTCGCGAGCACGTCGACCGCGCCCACCGGCGCGTCGACCACGCGGCCGCCGTCGGCGACGCTCGGCCCCCACGCACAGAGCGGGACGTGCACCCCCCCTTCGTAGGTGGTGCCCTTGCCGTGGCGCTCCGACTCGAACGACTGGAGCACCTCGGGCGGCGACCCGTTGTCCCCGATGAAGATCACGTCGGTGTCGCCCTGGCCGTGGGCATCGAGCCAGGCCAACAGCCGCCCGAGCTCGGTGTCCATCGCCTGCGTGGCGGCATGGAAGTAGGGGCGCAGCGTGTCGGCGTCGGGCATGCCCGCGGCGGTGGGGTCGGCGGCATCGAGTGCGTAGTCGTGCAGCTCGGACGGCGGCGCGTGGAACGGCGCGTGCGGCGCGTTGAACGCCACCCATGCGACCCACGGCTGCTCGGGCGGGAGGGTCTCCAACCACGCGATCGTGTCGTCGACCGTCTGGGTGGTGGTGTACGTCTGGACCTCGGCGGTCCTGCCGTCGACCGTGCGCGGCCACGCGTGGTGATCGAGCACCGCCGCGTCGAGGAACCCGGCGTAGTGCGGCCATCCCATCGTGTTCGGCGCGGCGTCGAAACCGTTGACCTCGGAGTGCCCCAGGTTCCACTTCCCGAACTGGGCCAGCGCCGTCCCCGGCTGCCAGGCCTGCATCAGGCGGGGGAGGGTCGGCTCGTCGACGGGCAGGACGCTCGTGGTGTTGCCGACCAGCTCGACGGTGTCGTTGCGGAAGTTGAAGCGCCCGGTGAGCATCGCGGCCCGCGTGGGGGAGCACGTGGGCGCCGACCACGCCCTGCGGAAGCGCACGCCGTCGCCGCAGCGGGCCTCGATCACCGGCATCCGGGCCGTGTCGAGCTCGACGTCGGTGAAGTCGTCCGCGTACATCGGCGTGGAGCGCGCGCCGAGGTCGTCGGCGATGACGAGGAGGACGCGCCGCGGCCGCGCGGGCGCCGCAACTTCGCCGTCTGCCTCGTCGACCGCCGGAAGTTCGGCGACCGCGGGCGTGGACTCGGGCTCGATGCACGCGGCGAGCACGAAGCTCGTGCACACGGCGGTGAGGACGGAGCGGCCCATTCGCGGAGCGTACCAGATTTGGACGGGAAGTTGACGAGCGCTGGACATTCGCGCACCCAGTGATCGGAATTTCGAGGTCCGACCCTGAGTCTCGCGGGGGCGAATCGGGCGGTGGCGAACAAGCCCGCGGTGGCGCGTCGACGCTCGTGGGGCGGCGCGCCGCGACCGTCCCGAGCGCGGCTGGCGCCGCTCGCGGCCCCGGCGGGCGCGCGCCGCACGGTGGGGACGCGGATCGGTCGGTCCACGGGATCCCACCGCCGGCGCGGAACTCCGCCGGGGCTCATCGACCGTAAGCCACTTCGCGCCTCGCGCCCCCGGTCAGCGGAGGTCGGCCACGTCCCAGTCGTCGCCCCCGGGGCCCCCGTAGGCCCCGATGTCGGAGCGGGTGCCGTCGGGGTCGGAGATTGCCGGGTCGCCGGCGTCGATGAGCGGGGAGGTGGCCGCCAGCCGGTACGTCCAGGCTTCGGTCTGCGGGTCGACGCTCACGTTTCCGTTGGTCCCCGTGGGGTCGCCGAACCCTTCGAAATCGGCAGGGTCGTTTCCCCACACGTCAGAATACCGCAGGGTGATCGCGCCGTGCCAGACCTCGGCCCCGCCGCCCTCATCCCCGTGGTTGTTGCAGATGATCGTGTTCGTGAACGTCGCGACAGAGCCGCCGATCCAGACGCCGCCCCCGGCGCCGTCCGCGTCGTTGTCGCACACGGTGACGTTGGTCCCCCGAATGTAGCCGGCCCACACCGCGACCCCCCCGCCCGGCGGACCCACCCACCCCGCACGGGTTCCATTGTCGATCACGACGACGTTGGTGAGGGTCGCCAAACCACCGTAGACCGCCAGTCCGCCGCCCTCTCCCCAGGCGCCGCCGATGCTGTTGTCTCGGATGACCACGTTGCTGAGCCCGGGGGCGCCGCCGTTCACCTCGATGCCCCCGCCGGCGCTGCCGGCGCTGGACCGCTCCACGAGCACGTCGTCCAGCACCGCGCGTCCTCCGGCCAGCAGGATGCCGCCGCCGTCCCCGTACTCCTTCTGTCCCCAGACCGATCGCCCTGCCAAGACCACCACGCCCCACAGCGCGGGCGCTCCACTCCACACACCGATCCCGCCCCCCACGTCAGCCGACGTGTACGCGACCTCCACGTCGACCAGCGTGGGGGAGGCGTCGGAGATCCAGACGGCGTCTCCGTCGAAGATCTTGAATCCCTTGAATACCGACGTGCGTCCCTCGCCCGACTGGAACGTGACGGTGGGCAGGCCGTCCCCCACTTCGATCCGTGTCACCTCCCGGCCGCCCGTCCCCACCACGGCGATGGCCTTGCCGCCAAAGTCGAGGCTCTCTGCGTAGGTGCCGGGCTCCACGCAGATCGTGTCCCCCGACGCGGCCTGATCGATTGCCCCCTGGATCGTGGCGACGTCCGTTGGCACGGTGATTTCGCAACCTTCGTCCGCACAGGCCGCGTCTGTCGTCCCGTCGCAGTCGTTGTCGAGCCCGTCGCCGCAGAGTTCGGCGTTGCCGACGGCGACGCGGGGCTCGGCATCGTCGCAGTCCCCCGCACAGGCCGGCTGCCCGTCCGCATCGGCATCGACATCCCCTGGATCGGTCACGCCATCGCAGTCGTTGTCCCAACCGTCACACACCTCTTCGGCGCCGGGGTGGACCGTCGGGAGCAGGTCGAGGCAGTCCGTCCCGTCCAGGACGGTGTCGGCGTACTCGGCGCACCACTGAGAATCGGGGTTCCCGAACCCGTCGCCGTCCAGGTCGGCGTACCAGACCGGGAGGATGCCCTCGTCTACCACCCCGTCGCAGTTCTGGTCGATCCCGTCGCACACTTCCACCGCGCCCGGGTTGGTGCCGGCCCAACCGTCGTCGCAGTCGGTGCCGCCCTCCACCAGGACCGAGGGGTAGCCGTCGCCGTCGACGTCGACGAGGTCCTCGCCGTCGCAGTCCTGGTCCCGCCCATCATAGGGCCACTCGGAGTACGGGGTGCAGTCGGTGTCCGCCTCGGCGGTCTCGCCCTCGGTCGTCTCGGGCGACGGGGGTGCGGCTTCGGGTACGGGTTCCGGCGCGCATGCCGCGCCACACACCAGCACGATGATGCGCATGCGCGCACGATACCACACTACTCCACCGCCCCCTCGATCTCGAGGAGGTACCGGACCAGGTCGGGGTCCGCGACCTCGCCGTGCGCCTCCAGGGCCGCGTCCAGCGTGGGCGCGCGGCCGTCGTGCAGGTAGGGTGCAGTCGCGTGCAATCCCAGGAGCGGCGGCGTGCGCAGGCCGGTCAGCTCGCCGCCGGCGCGCCCGCCGCTGGTCTCCACGATTGTGCCCACGTCGTGTGAGACCGGGCTCCCGTCGGCGCTCCAGCCCGCGTCGCTGCCCGCGGAGCCGGCGTGACAGACGTCGCAGCCCGCCGCGAAGAACACCGCCCGCCCGCGCACCGCGGCTTCGCTCCACGCGCCGTCCGCTTCACGCCACGGCGAGCGCGGCGCGTCGAAGCCCCGCACGAAGGCGGCCATCGCGTCCAGCTCCGGCGAGAGCCCCGCCTTGGGCGCGCCGAGCGGATCGGTGAGCGCGGCGTCGGCCAGGAAGCCCGTGCCGCCCTGGTGGGCGCGGATCGCGTTCTCGAAGTCCTGCAGCTCGTCGAAGTTGGCACTCCAATGGAACGGGCCGGCGTCGGGCATCGCGAACAGCGCCTGGGTGTCGCGGAACCCTTCGCCGCGGTCGCTGAAGTCCCAGGTCTGTGCGTCCGTGGCGCCGTCGAGGTGGCAGCTCGCGCAGGACAGGTACCCGTCCTGGCTCATCCGGCGATCGGCCGCGCCGTGGAACACCTGCGCGCCGAGGTCGGGCGTGCCGAGCTCCAGGCGGGCCAGGGGCGCGGGATCGGACGAAGCGAGGTCGAAGCTCACCAGCACCTCGTCCACCGACGCGATCACCCACAGCACGTCGCCGTCGATCGCGAGGCCGTCCAGGCCCGTGCCGACGTTCTGGAAGCCGCCGAGCCGCGTGAGGGTGAACGGATCGAGCAGGTCGACCATGCCCGCGCCGAGGTGCGCGACCACCAGCGTGTCGCCGAGCGGCGTGAACGCCAATGCGCCCACGAGGTCGCGATTGTCGAACAACGCGCGCCCCAGCGGCGCGCCGCTGGTCGTGTCGATGGAGCGGAGCGCTGCGCGTACGCCGGTCTCGGCGGTGAGGGCGAGGCCATCGCGGCGTAGGCCCCGGTCGAGGTTGTCCTTGAGCCCGGCCACCACCACCGCCGCCCCGTCGGGGCGAACCGCGACGGCGCCGAGGAGGTTGGGCACCCCCCGCGCGTCGGTGTCCGAGTCGGGCCCGGGGTCGGCCGCCAGCCCGACCTCGACGACGTCGCTCCCCGTCACCCGGTGCACGAGCCCTGCGCCCGCGGCGGACCGGTAACGGGGCGCCCACACGACGCCCCCGGCCACCGCCACGCCGCGGGGGTCGGCCACCGCGGCGACCTCGGTGACCCCCGCCTCGTCGACGTGCACGAGCGTGCCCGGCCCGGACAACGTGACCCACGCCCCGTCGCCGTCGAGCGCCACGCCCTCGGGCCGCGCGCCCCAGGCGAAGGTGTGCTCCGCCACGAGCACGTCGTCGTCGAGGTCCCAGAGCTGCACCGCGTCGTCGCGACAGGCGACGGCGAGGCGCGACCCGCGCGCGGAGACGGCGGTGGGTTGCCCGCACGTGGCCCAGCGGGCGACCTCGACCCCGCCGGCCACGACCACGATCACGTCGTCGTCGGGCAGGACGGCGAAGATGCGCCCGGTGGCCGCGGCGAGCCGGCCCGAGGCGGTCGGCGCTTCTTCCAGCGGCCGATTCACCGCCACGCGCGTCGCGGTCGCGACGTCCGCGCGCCCCTCGTCGTCGGCCGCCGTCAACCGCGCCGTGTACCGCCCCGGGGCGGTGTACACGTGTACGGCCGCGGCGCCGGACCCGCTGCTCCCGTCGCCGAAGTCCCAGGTGAAGACGTCGCCGACGCTCGCGCCGGCCGAGAACGCCGCCGGCTCGCCGACGAACACCACCTCGACGCCCGAGAGGTCGGCCTCCGGCGCCGGCAGGAGCCCGCCGTCGCCGCCGGTCGCGCACGCGCCGAACCACCAGAGCGCGCTCACCACGGCCGCTCCGCGACGGCCTTGCCCGTCGAGAACGCCCACGCCAGGCCCGCGCCCGTCGGGTTGCCCGTCACGTCGGCGATGCCCCCGGCCGGGACCTCGACGAAGTAGGTCGTGTCGGCGGCCAGGGGCGCGTCGGGTACGAAGTTCACGAGGCTCTCCTGCGCGTAGAACCGGCCCGCCACCGCGTGGCCGGCCTCGTCCCACACGCGCAGGGAGCCGGCGTGCACACTCTTCGGCTCCACCTGCTCGTCGAAGCTCAAGCCCACCCGCCCGGTCAGCGGCACCCACGTGGCGCCGTCCGCGGGGTTGGTGAGTTCGGCCGTGGGCCCGAGGGCGTCGGGCTCGGCCGCCCACGGGAACACCTGGGTCGCGAGGCCGGCATCGGCCCCCTCGTCGACGCTGGCCACCGCGACGTTGCCGATGGGCACCAGGGTGTCGAAGTCGCCGGCCATGTCGATGCGCGCCACCTCGATCGGCGCGGCGGGATCGGTGAAATCGTAGCGCGAGCCGAAGTTGCTCTCCCCCTGGAAGAGCACGTCGTGGTGCCGCACGACGTAGCCGCCGTCGGCCTCCGCGTTCTCGGCCGCGCCGACGCGCGCGACCGCGAGCGGATCGGTCAGGTCGTACACCATCGGGCCCCCCCCGGTGTCTTTGCGCGCAAACAGCGCGTACCGGCCGCCGACGTTCGCGAAGTAGTAGGGGTGCGGCCGACCTTCTCCGTCGGCGGTCTCCCACGCGCTCAGGATCTGCAGGTCGTCCGGATCTCCGATGTCGAGCGTCATCGTCTTGAGGAGCCCGCCCGAGCTCGCCAGCGCCACGTTCCCGATCGCGTG
>SXOM01000343.1 GCA_005776735.1 Pseudomonadota bacterium | reverse complement strand
CGGGTCGAACGCTCACACCACCACTCCCCGTCGCCGCCGGTGGCGGCGGCGCGCCAGCGGTCGGCGACGATCTCGTGGACGATCTTGGTGCAGGTGGTGTCCTGCCCACAGTCGACCCGGCCGAGGTCCTCCTGGTCGCGCAGCCTGAACTTCCACTCCTGCGCCAGGATCATCGGCGACCCCGGGTCGAACGCGGCGGCGTGCTCGGGCAGCGCGGCCTGGAGCCGCGGCAACAACGCTCGCGCGGCGGCCGGATCTCGACGAAACGTGGACTGCCACAGGTGCCGGCCGCAGTCCTTGCCGTAGCGGCCCGCCCGCGCGCACGCCGCGAGCGCGGCGTCGGGCTCGTCGGCGCCGATCGCCCGCTCCCCCTCCCGGAACCAACAGTCCGCCGCCGCCACCCCCTCCGCGCCCAGTGTCGGGCATCGGTCCGCGAGCTCCGCGCCCGGCCATGCGGCGACGATGCCGAGCTCGCAGGTGTCGCGATCGTCGACGTGCAGCGCCGCGCAGGCCGCCGCGTCACCGCCACGGAGGGACGCCACCAGGGCGTCGGCGCGGGACGGCGCCGCGCTGCACCCGAGGCCCAGCAACCAGAGCCCCGTCGCCAGCCGCATCACGATCCACCGGTCGGGCGCCCCGAACGCCCCTGTTCCGAGAGCCGGGTGGACCACTCCGGGGCCGCGCTCGGCGTCCACCCCTCGTCCGACAGGCGCTCGGGCGTGGGGGTCCACGGCTCCGGCGCCGCCCACCGCTCCGCCGCGAGGTCCCACAGCACCACCGGGCCGTCGACCCCGACCGGGGCCCCCAGGATCGACGAAACGCGGGTGACGGCGATCTCGGGGTCGGGGATCGAGTGCAGGTGCATCTGTTCGATGTGGACGAGGTCGCGGCGCAGCGCCACCCAGCGGAACCCGCGCGAGGTGAGCGGCTGTAGCGAGCCCGGCGGGAGCGTCGGGAGCGGCTCCTGCCCCGTGGAAGCGAGCCGGAGCGCTTGCGCGAAGGGGGTGCTGAGCTGCCGTTTGAACTCCCGGGGCCACAACACCGGCGCCGACTCGCCCATGCCGCCAAAGGTCGGCATGTCGAAGAAGGTCTGCCACACAAGACCGTCGTGCTGGATTCGGAACGGCAGGAAGATGAGGGCCCCTCCCTGTTTTCCCGCCTCGACGAGCAATTGGGGCGCCCGCAGGTCGTGCCAGGTGAACGGGTACGCCGCGTTCCGGGTCTGCTCGGCCAGACCGACGGCCGCCAGCACCACCGCCCACACCCGCAACCGCCGCGCGGGCAGCGTCGCCGCGATGGCCAGCGCGGCCACCAGGAAGATGACACTCGCGAACCGGTACGGAAACCAAAGACGGTTGAAGAAGGGAAGGTACCGATACAGCACCATGTACGGAACGTTGACCTCGACGCTCTCACCGTGCCGAAGCCCCGGCCCGAGGCCGATGATCAGGCAGAGAAACGCGCCGACCCACCACCGTGCGGGGAGGCGCCGGCCCAATAGGGCCACCCCGATCGGCACCGCCCACGTGAAGTTGGTCAACAATCGTGCCCCGTACTGTTCCATGAGCGCCAGGCCGTAGAGCTCCTCCCCGACGCTGTTGCCCACGGCGCCCGGGAGGGCGAAGATCGACTGCTTGAGCGGAGCGCCGCCCCCAGGCGTCCCCCCCTCGGCCCAAAGCCGGCCCATCGGGATCGCGGCGGGGGCCACCACCAGCGCCGCGACCGCCAACGCAAGCCCACACAACGCCGCAGCGCGGGCCTTGTGCGCGCTGTCCCGCAGCTCGGCCAACGCCACCGGCACCAACAACAACGCCATGAAGACGGCCTGGTACCAGTACGTCCAGCCGACCAGCGCACAGGCGAGTCCGAGCCAGACGGCGTCCTGCCACCGGGCCTGCCGGGCGACGCGCAGCAGGAAAAGGGGCACCGCCGGCACAAACCACAAGAACGCCTGGGTCGGCCGCCCCGCGGTGATCTCGAACAGGGCGTAGGGGTTGACCAGCCACAAGAGCGTCGCCGCGAAGGCGCGGTCGTCGTCCCCGAGGAGCTCGCGGGCGAACACGCGGAAGGTGAGCGCGTTCCCCAGCAGCACGACCACGATCCACGTCGGCTGGTAGCGCGCCCCGAGGACCCACTGGAACGGCACCGAGAGCACCGCGTCGACGAAGTTGTTCCCGGTGTGGGCGAAATTGTCCTTGCCGAAGGGCCAGAAGAAGAAGCGGGTGAACGAGGGGTCGCCGCCGTTCTCGACGCACAGCCGAATCCAGTCGAAGAACCACCACGTCCCGAACGCATCGACCCCGTCCCCCACCATGGCGTGCGGCTGCAAGAGCGTGGGCAGCACGCCCACGAGCGCAACGGCCAGGTACACGACGAGCTCGAAGCGCGGGGTTCGCACGCCGGCAGGCTAACGCGCGCACTCCGATGGGCCGCGCGCCGGACCCGATCGAGGTCGGGACGGTCGCGGCGCGGACCCAAAGTGCGATACCCTCGCCGGATGCTGCTTCTGACCCTGGTTCAAGCCTGCACCACCGACACGCCCGTCGAGCCGCCGTACGGCATGAAGCTCGTACAGGACGGCAAACTCTACGTCGGCGCCGCCCGTGTGGACGTCACGCCGACCATCCTCGAGACCTTCACCGACCTCGACGGCGACAACGAATTCGACGGCTGCGACGCCGATCCCGAGGCGACGGCCGCCCAGTGCGAGGAGCCGTACGACGACGTCGACGGCGATCGCCACTTCGACGCGCTCTTCATGGCCGGCTTCGGGTCCCCGCGCCCTGCACTGACCGTCCACGATCCGCTGAGCGTGAGCGCCGTCGTGCTGGCGCTCGACGGCGAGTACGTCGCGCTCGTCGGCGTCGACGCCATCGGCCTGTTGGAGAACCGAGCGCGCGACGCCCGCGACCTCGTGGAAGCCGACGGGTTCGACCGCGATCGCCTCCTGGTCAACAGCTCGCACGCCCACTCCAGCGTCGACACCGTCGGCATCTGGGGCCTCGACGAGGTGTCCAGCGGCGCAGACCCCGACTTCGTCGAGTCCATCGTCGCCGCGATCCACGAGACCGTCGCCGCTGCCGGCTCGGAGATGGTCGAGGTGTCGCCGACGGTGGGCGTCGCCGACTTCAGCGAGCCCGAGTTCAACGGCGCTCCGTTCGGCGGCATCAACCCCGACCCCTCGGTCGAGGCCGGCGTCAACGACATCCGCGACCCGCTCATCACCGCCGGTCAGGTGCTCACGCTCGCGTTCGACGGCACCGACGGAAAGCGCGTCGCCACCGTGGTCAGCAGCTCCGGTCACCCCGAGACCAGCGACTCGGATCACAACGAACTCAGCGCCGACTACCCGGGCGTGGTCCGCGACTGGATCGACACCACCGACGGCGGCACCACGCTGTTTCTGAGCGGTGCGCTCGGCGGCATGCAGTCCGCGCTCGGCGGCACCGTGCCGTACGTCGACGAAGCGGGCGAACGGGTACTCGCCGATGACGGGAGCCCCGAGTGGCTCCACGAAGGCGGGTTCGAGTTCGTACGCGTCTGGGGCACGCTGATGGCACAGGCCAGCCAGGCCTCCCTCAGCGACGACCAGACGTGGGAGCGCATCCGCGTGCGCAAGGCCGAGTACCTGGTGCCGGTCGACAACGTCTCGTTCAAGCTCGCGTTCCAGCTCAACCTGCTCGACACGCCCGACGAGTACGTGGTCCAGTCGCCCGACTGTCCCGGCTGGGGCACCAACCCCGACGTCTTCGGCTGTGTGCCGGCGGCGAGCTGGGTGGTCGAGCTCGGCCCGGTGACGCTCGGGAGCGTGCCGGGTGAGCTGTTCCCCGAGCTGTTCTGGGGGGTGCCCGACGACGCGGCGATGGCCGACGCGAGCCTGCGCACCGGCGACAAGCGGTGGGTGCAGACCGACGCCGACTGCGCCACGGTCGACTGGGACGCGGTGTGCAAGGACGCCGAGGAGGTCGCGGTCGCCGAAGACTGCGACGGAGACGGTGCTGCATGCGATGGCGTGTGCAGTTGCATCCGGTCGCACGCCGCCCCGTACCGGGTGTCGGACACGCTCCCGACCCCGATCATCGACCTGTTGCCCGGCACCTACCGGTTCCCGCTCGGCATCACCAACGCCTACTGCGGCTACATCGTCCCCGAGCCCGACTTCAACACCTGGGTGGACGTGACCAAGGAGCAGGCCGACCACTACGAGGAGACCAACTCCTGCTCGGTGAGCTTCGGCGAGCTCGTGCTCGGCGCGTTCACGGAGCTGGCGGAGTAGCCGCGCCCTCGGCGCCGGCCGTGCCCTCGGCGCCGGTCGCGCCCTCGGCGTCGGTCGCGGCCTCGGCGTCGGTCGCCGCGCGGGCCTTCGCGGCCTCGGAGTTCTTGCCGGGACCGTAGGGCCACAGCACCCCGCGGAGCTGCCCGGCTTCGCACACCGCCTCTTCTTCGGCCATCACCGCCTCGGCGGCGGCGGCCGCGGCGAGCTCGGCCTCCGACGCGGTCTGCCCCAGGCGTCGCAGGTCCCAGATCGCGGTGTAGCTGTCCTGGTAGTACGGTTCGCCGAGCACCACCTTCAGGCGGCCCTCGATGGTCTGGGTCAGGTTGCTCTCGGTGCCACGCGCGAGGAGCGCCCGATCGAACCACAACCACCGGACGGCGGCATGGACCGCGTCGGTGTCCTTCTGCTTCCAGGGGCGCATCAGGTCGTCGGCCTGCACGAGCTCGGCGAAGTAGCCGTTGACCAGCCAGTCGTCGTACTCCTCGGAGCGCACGGTCTCCACGTGGTCGGCCATGCCCGAGACCAGAGGTTGGCCGTGGTGGATCTGCTGCACCATCGACACGTCGGGGGCGCCCATCGGGGTGGACAGGACCGGGCCCGGCGTGAGCCGTACGATCGCGGAGGCGGGCAACGGCGGCGCGGGCAGCACCCGCCCCGGCGCCAGGTGGTTGGCCCGTTGTTCTGCAACCGTCAGAAATACCAACAACCACGGAAGGATACGAACCCGACTCGCAACCAAGACCGGAATGAGGCCGAGGGCCGCAGCGCAGTACACGACCGACAAGATCCGCGCCGGGAAGTTCAGCCGCGACAGGAACGAAGAATGTTCGAACAACCAGACGTACGGCGCGTTGGCGTAGTCGGTGTCCCCCACGTGGGCGCGCGCCCCCACCGCGAAGACGAGGCCGAACACGATCCCGGCCGCCAGGCCGCCGTCGCGCCGCCAGCGCGCCACCGCCCCGAGGAGCACCACGAGGCACGACAACGCGCCGAGCTGCTCCACCAACCGCCGGGTGCGCTCCCGCGACTCCCCCCACATGCCGGTGTCGGTGATCGTGCTGTCGATGCCGGGGATCGCGCCTGCCCGGGCGGCCTGGAGGATCGGCCACGCCAACGGCGCCACCACCATCACCGCGACCGCGACCGCGACCGCGTAGTGCACGGCGCGTCGCGGCGACTCCACCATCCGCACCACCGCGACCGGCGCGAAGACCAGCGCGAAGAAGACCGGCGTGTACCAGTAGACGAGGCCCTGCGCGCCGACAGCCACCCCGAGCACCAGCGCGTCGCGCCACCCCCCCGACCGCAAGAGCGCCCCCGCCGCGATCGGCACGAACCACAACATCGCCTGCGTCGGGCGACCCGCGCCCAGCTCGGCCAGGGTGTACGGGTTCACCGTCCACCACGCGGTGACCAGGATCGCCACGTCGGGCCGCTCGGGCGCCAAACGCCGGGCGAGCGGGAAGAAGGTGAGCGCGTTCCCGATGACGATGATCACGCACGTCCACAGTTGGCCGCGGCCGACGCCGAGGGCGAGCTGCAGCGGGATGGACATGACCGCATCGACCACGTTGGCGCCGTTGAGCACCAGGAAGTCCATCCCGTCGGGGTGGAACATCCGGTTGGTGAACGTCGGGAAGCGGCCCGCGAGCACCTCTTCGCGCACCCAGTCGTACATCCAGAACGTGCCCTGCGCGTCGGGGCTCGAGCCCACCTGCGGGTACGCCAACGCAAACGGGGCGTCGCCGAAGGTGTGCCACAGCGCCCCGAAGAGCGCGAGCACCGCGAGCGCCCACCAACGAACGCTCACGCGCGGCCTGGACGCAGGGTGTCGGCGCCGGACGGGAGCGGGATGCCCGCCGCGCGCGCCGCCTGCACGCGCATCGCCCCGACCGCGCCGCGCAGGAGCGCCTCGCCGATGGTGACGACCCCCCGCTGCGCCACCGGCTCGAGGCTGCTGCCGCGCACCCAGTCGTTGAACAGGCCCATCGCCGGACCGCACCACACCTGGTAGTCGCGCTTGCGGGCCGGGTCGCCCACGCGCCCCCACCGCGACGACATCCCCAGGTACCAGCGGAACGTGAGCGCCATCTGGTGGCGCGGCTCCCGCGCTGCGCGCTCGACCTCGCGCACGTCGCGCGCGCGCCAGTACGCTTCGGTTTCGGCCCAGACCTCGGCGAGCGGCCGCTGGAAGACCTGCTTCTCGATCTTGGCCCGGTCGGCGGCGGGGATGGCGTCGAGCCCGTCGTACGCCCGGTACAGTTCGTACAGGCGCGTGGCGCGCTGTGCGTACATCGTGCCGCGCGACAAGACCTGGACCTGCGCCCCGATCTCGAACATGTCGGGCGCCGGCCCCTCGGCGACGTCGGCAAACCCCGCCTGCGCCAACATCTGCCGCACCTCGTCGGAGGTGCCGGCCTCGGGCGTGCACTGGTTGACGGATCCGGTCATCACGTAGTCGGCGCCCAACTGCAATGCCGCCGCCAACGACCATGGATCGCCGATCCCGCCCGCGCCGCCCACCCGGATCCGCGACCGGTACCCCTCCTCGGCGCTCACCCGGTCGGCCAGCCGCCGGAAGATGGGCAGGAGCACCAGGAGCGGGCGCCGGTCGGTGTGACCGCCGCTGTCGGCTTCGGCGGTGATGTCCTCGGCGACGGGGACCCGGCGGGCCAGCCGCGCCTGGGCCTCGGTGAGCGCCCCCGACGCCACGAGCTCCGCCAGCATCTTCTCGGGCGCGGGGCGCATGAACGGCTCGGCCACCTCGGGCCGCGAGACCTTGGCGGCGAGGCGGTTGGGCACGACGACCTGCCCGTCGACCTCGTGGATGCCGTGGAGCCGGTACCGCAAGACCGACGGCGTGAGCCCCATGAACGCGCTGGCATCGACGTCCCGGACGCCCGCGCGCAGGTACAGGTCGACCGTGCGTGCCTCGACCGCCGGCTCGACCGGGTTGTGCAGGAGGTTGAACCCGAACGGCCGCCCGGCCGAGGCTGCGGGGATGCGCGCGAGCGCGGCTTCGACCGCCTCGAGCGGGAGCCCGCCGGACCCGAAGTACCCGAGCATGCCCGCCCCACCGAGCGCCAGGACGAGCTCGGCCGAAGAAATCCCCCCCGCCATCGCGCCCGCCGCGTAGGCGTAGCGGAGCTCGTGTGCGGCGCGGTAGGCCGGGCTGCCGAGCTGCTCGGGCGCGAGCGTGGGCAGCGCAAAGTCCACCGGACCGAGCGCCGGCCCTTCGTACCACGCCCCATCCCGGTAGTGCAGCGGCCGGCTGCCGTCGTGCAGCGCCTCGACCACGTCGTACAACGGCACCGCCAGCGGCACGTCCTGCTCGGCGCCCACGCCGTCGGCCCACCGGGTGCGCACCCGCGCCATCCCGCCGCCCCGCCGCTCGACCGTGAGCGCCACCTCGGCGTCCTCGAGCTCCACGAGGTCCACCCCTTCGACCAACAAGGCAACCAGCGCGCCCGGACCCGCCTGATCGAGCGCCCGCGCCAGGCCGCGCCCCGCGCCCACGGCCTCTTCCAGCTCGCCGCCGCGCCACGTCCGCGTGTAGGCGGCGCACTCCCGCAAGTCCATTCCCACCTTCCGCGCGCGGCGTATCACGCGGTGCCCCGTCTTCGGAGGGGGACGGGGGTGGTGAGGGCGCTGCGCCGCGACCGTCCCGAAGGCGGCAGGGTCCGGCGCGCAGCGCGGGATACCAGCGCCCCGTGCCTCCGCGCGCCTCCAGCCGTGTGCGACTCTTCCTGTGTCCCGGTCCGGGCGACCACGCACCGCCGACCGAGGTCGCGGCGGCGATGCAAACGGCCGCGCCCGGCTGGGCCGAAGTGCACGCGTGGGTGGGCCCGGAGCGGTTCTTCGCCAACGGCCAGGGCGGCTTCCGCGTGGCCTGCCCCGTGGCCGGGTCCGACCTGACCGGGCGTTTCCCGGCGGCGCTCGAAGCGTGGCGGGGCGGCGGCCCCCGGCGCATCGGGTGCGAATGCGGTCGGGAGCACGAACTCGACACGCTCCGGTACCGGCCCGCGGCCGCGTTCGCATCGGCCGCGGTCGAGTGTGTCGACCCGCCCGACGCCGAGCTGCCCGAGGCGGTCGCGGCGGCGGTGGCCGCGTGCTGGCCGGGGCTCCGGCAGGTGCTGCGCCGTGGCTGAGCCCGCCGACGACACCGCGGCGCTCCTGGAGCGGTGCGACCGCTTGCGCGACGCGCCGGGGAGCGTCGAGCTGTACGACGCGCTCGCCGATGGCGACGCCGAGGCCGTCGGCCACGCGTACAGCCGGTGGCCCCGTCACGCAGCGGCGCCGCAGGTGCTGGCCTGGCTGCGGGCGCGCGGGGTGGAGCCGCCGCCGCCGCCCTCGGTGGCCGAGGTCGCGGCCGAGCACGGGATCGACGACCTCGCGGGCCACCTGCGCGCCGAGGCGGAGCGGATGGGCCGGCTGCGGGAGAACCTCGAACGGACGCTGCAGCGTGCCGAGCGCGCCGAGTCGGTCGCCAGCGCCTACGCGGCGGTGGTCTTGCTGCTCGCCGCCGTCGCCGCGCTCGGGTGGGCCGCGGCGCTCGGGGTGGTGCCCATCTTCGAGGCCGCACCCCGGCCGGAGGTCGGCGCCCCGGAGGCGCCGTAGGGCCAGGGCGTCAGAACCACTCGGGGATGACGACCACGACCGGCCCGTTGACCTGGGCCTGGCACGCGAGGCGGTCGCCGCGGCGCTGGGCCTCCATCCCGAGGACGAGCTGCTCCATCGGCTCGGGCCGGCTCAGGTGCTCGGCCCCGGCCTCGACCACCACGCGGCACGTGCCACACGAACAGTTGCCCCCGCAGTAGGAGCGGAGGTCGAGGTCGGCGAGGCGCACCGCTTCGAGGATGGTTCCGCCCACCCGCGCCGGGATTCCGCGCCCGTTCACGCGGATCTCGAGGGGGCCCCCCGGGGCGCGGCGCGTGCGCGGCAGCCGGGCCGGCGTGGTGGCGACCCCCTCGCGCAGCACACGGTCGACCATCGACGCCGACGCACGACTCGCGACGCGCAGGCTCGCGCGGAGCAGGCGCAGCGGGAACGCGGGCAGGTCGGACACACCCCAACCTCGCCGGGCCGCAGTACTTCTTCAAGGGCGCACATTCGGTGCGGTAGTCCTGCGCACGGCGTGTCGGGTGGCTACCTTGTCCATGGAGGCGGGGTGCGCCCAGGCAGAGGTGTGCGGCAGCGGGAGTCCGGATGGCGCTGGTTCACGCCGGCCACGGCTTCGTTTGCCGGCCACGGCCTGCTGGTCTACCTGCTCCTGGCCTTCGCGCCCGAGCCCGCGTCCGCGCCGCTGAGCGTCGCGGTGGTCGGCGAAGACGAAGCCCTCGCCGAAGCGGACGCCCCGGACGAGGAAGAGGCCGCCGCCGAAGACCCGGCGGACGAGGTTCAGCAGGACGAGGACGTCCCCGGCATCGCGACAGCTTCTGCAGCGGATGCGACGGCCGGGCTCGACGGGGAGGCTACGCCGGAGCTGCCGGACGAGCTGGAGGAGCCGGAGCCGATGCGCGCGGACGGCGCGGCGAGCGCCGCGGACGGCGCGGCGAGCGCCGCGGACGGCGCGGCGAGCGCCGCGGGCGG
>SXOM01000342.1 GCA_005776735.1 Pseudomonadota bacterium | reverse complement strand
GCGTCTCGGGGGGGTCGAGGCAAAACGCGGCGTTGCGGGGGACAGGTCACCGCCGGGTCCTGCCGGGCCGGGTGAAATTGGCGCTCGCTCCCTCGCCGGGACCGCAAGCGGTCCCGCCGTTCCGCTCGGCCAATTCCACCCGACCCGTCACCCGCCGCGTCACCGAACCGCACAACGAACGAGGCGTTTGGCACAACGGCGGTCAGACGCCGAGCCGCGAGGGTCTGGCTGCACCGGCCCCGGTCGGTGAGCACGGCGACGCCGAACCGCGAGGGTCTGGCTGCACCGGCCCCGGTCGGTGAGCACGGCGACGCCGAACTTCGAGCGGATTTTGGGTGGGCGTGGCGACGGCCGTGCGTCGCACCGGCCGAGGGTGGCGGCACCCCCTCAGTCGGTCCAGCCGGCCACCCACTGCGCGAACGCTTCGGCGACGGCGGCGACGCGCCCGGCGTCGAGCTGCACCTGGCGGAAGGGCACGAACGCCGCGGTGAGCAGGTCGCGCCGCACCTCCACGCAGGCCACGCGCCCCGGCCACCGAAGCACATGGGCGTACCCGGTGGTGACCGGGTGCAGCGGGTAGGTCGCCCCTTCGGCGAGCGACACCCCGGCCGCGGCGAGCGCAGCGCGGAGCCCCTCGACCGCGGGCGCGGCGAGGTGCAGGTTGCCCTCGGGGTCGCGGAAGATGAGGTCGGCCTCAGGACGCAAGGGCCACCGCCCGACGTTCTCCTCCCGGTACGCGTCGCGCAACGCCGGGACGATGTCGGGGCCCACCTCGACGTCCACGCTCCGCGGGGCGTAGGTGTGCAACAGGAGCGCCCGACCCCCGCCGTCGCACACCTCGGCCAACAGCCGCCCGGCGACGGCCTGGTAG
The DNA here is from genome assembly GCA_005776735.1 of Pseudomonadota bacterium. Taxonomy (GTDB): domain Bacteria; phylum Myxococcota_A; class UBA796; order UBA796; family SXON01; genus SXON01. The sequence continues at coordinate 2,297 of SXOM01000342.1, read as the reverse complement.
GCCTCGTACCGCTCCACCAGGAGCGCGTGGTCCTCCGGTGCCTGCACCCAGGGCGGCACGCCGGGCGTGACCCCACCCGCCTTGTAGGCCTCGCGCGACGCCCCGAGGACGCGGTTGCAGTCGATGAACGTGCGCGGGATGCGCGACCGCACCACGAACGCGCGCCGTACGAGCCCCCGGGCGCAGAGCCGCTCCGCGAGCGCCACCCCCACCTCGGCCGCGCCGGCGTCGGTGTTCACGTGGAAGAACTCCACCAGGTCGGTCGGAAGTACGCTCCGCAAATACGACGCGACCGCCTGGTACTCCCAGTCGCCGGCGGCGCCGTGCGGCACCTCGACGAGGAAGTCGTGCGCGTGGGCGGGCGCGCTGGAAGCGGTGAGCTGCAGGACGTCGACGACGTCGGGAACGGAGGCGGTCACCGCGGGCGCTTATTCCGTCGGGAAGCCGGCGCCCCGCCACGCGGCCGTGCCGCCGCCGACGTCGACCGCGTGGAACCCGGCCCGTTCGAGCTCCCGCGTCGCGCTGGCGGAACGCCCGCCGACCTCGCAGATCACGTACACCTCCCCGCCGCGAAACGCCTCGAGCTCGCCCAGGCGTCCCGACAGATCCCCGACCGGCACGTTCACCGCGCCCGCGACGTGCCCACCCGCGAACTCCCCGGGCGTGCGCACGTCGACCAGCACGGGCACCTTGTGGGCGTCCAGGTCGGCTCGCAGCGTCGCGACGTCGATCTTGCGGCTCGATCCTACGGAAGCCGGGGCGACCGATCCGGCGGGCGGGGGCGCGGGGTCGTTCCCGGCGCAAGCGAAGCAGAAGAGCGCGACGAGCATGGGGCTCCGTATCGCCGCCAGGAGCCGGCAGGGTGACGGGGTGTTTCATGCCCCTGGGCGTTGTGCCGCGACCGCGCGCGAGGTCGGGCCGAGGCGGGCGCACAACGCGCCGCCCGGTTCACCCTCGCCGCGACTCGAGGGCCTCCCACCGTGCCCACGCCGCCTCGATCGCCGTACCCAGCTCGGCCACGCGACGGCTCTTGGCGGGACCGTCGCCACACCGCCACGTGGCGGCGTCGGCGAGCTGCGCTTCGAGCGCGGCGCGTTCGCCTTCGAGGGCCTCGACCTGCGCCGGCAGGCCCGCGAGCTCCTGCTGCTCCTTGTAGGACAGGCGCGCCGGCGTGGTGCGGACCGGTTCGGCGCCGCGCTGCTTCGCCGCGGCGCGGGCGGCGGCCTCCTCTGCGGCCTTCTCTGCGGCCTTCTCCTCGGCGGCGACGGCCTGGAGCCACTGGGTGCGGCTCGCGTAGCGAACCACGCGCCCGTCCCCGTGGAACGCGAGGACCGAGGTGCACACCCGGTCGAGGAACGCGCGGTCGTGGGTCACCACCAGGACGGCCCCGTCGTAGCCCAGGAGCGCCTCTTCGAGCACCCGGAGCGTCATGAGGTCCAGGTCGTTGGTGGGCTCGTCGAGCAGGAGGAGGTTCATGCCCTGGAGCATCAACCGCGCGAGCAACAGGCGCGCACGTTCGCCGCCGCTGAGCCCCGCGACGCGCTGGTCGAGCATCTCGCGCGGGAAGAGGAAACGCTTGAGGAAGCTCGCCACGTGGACGGGTTTGTCGCCGACGACCACCTGGTCGTTGCCCGCCCCGGCCGCCTCGAAGACGGTGTCGGTGTCGACGAGGCCGGTGCGCTCCTGGTCGAGCACCGCCACCTTCACGCGCGGCGCGCGCGCGATCGTGCCGGCATCGGGGAGGAGCGAGCCGGCCACCATCGCCAAGAGCGTGGTCTTGCCGCCGCCGTTGCGGCCGACGATGCCGATCCGCTCGCCCGGACCGAGGTCGAGGTCGAGGTCCCACACGAGGCGGCGGCCGCCGATGGTCTTGCGTAGGCCGCGGATGTCGAGGAGGGTGCGCCCGAACCGGCCGCCGCCGCGCAGCTCGAACGCGAACGGGTCGCGGCGCTGGAGGCCGTCCACCTCGCGGAGGGCGTCGAGGCGCTGCAGGCGGGCCTTCTGCTTGCGCGTCTGCGCGGCGGGAGAACGGCTGGCCCACTCCGCCTCGCGCTCGATGAGGGCGAGCCGCTCTTCCTCCATGCGCTCCAGCCGGGCCTGTCGCTCCGCGCGCGCGATCAGGTAGTCGGTGTAGCTGCCGTCGTAGCTCACCAGTTGGCCGGCTTCCACCTCGACGATGCGCGTAGCGACCGACTCGAGCAGGTAGCGGTCGTGGGTCACGAGCACGACCGCGCCGGCGAACCCCTGCAGGAAACCCTCGAGCCATGACACGGTCTCGGCGTCGAGGTGGTTGGTCG
>SXOM01000341.1 GCA_005776735.1 Pseudomonadota bacterium | reverse complement strand
GCCAGCTCCCACTGCGCCGAGTCGAGCGACATGCACGAGGTGTCGGTGTAGTCGCACGTGACCGACGACGGGTCCGTCGTGTCCCACCCCGCGGCGGTGGCCTCGGGGAGCACCCGCCACAAGAAGTTGCCGGCCAGCATCAGGTCGTACGCGGAGCCAGAGGTGGCGCCGTTGTACGCAAACACCGCGTCGTGCGTGCCCGCACCCGCCCAGTCCTCCGGCGTCGCCGTCGTGTCCCACCCGTCTCCGTCACTGTCGGCCGCGGCAGCGACCCGGGGAACCATCAGCGCAATCGCGAGAAGCGGAGGAAGGAGGTGCGTGCATCCAATCACCCAGGGTGGCAAACGTGTCCTATCCCGACGCGCCGCACCGCATACGGGCCTGCGAAACATCTGCACGGCCGGGGCCCCGCGTCAGGGCTGCCCCCCTCCCGCACCGGAGCGGGCCGCGCGCACGCTTGCCCACGACGAGCGGACGGTCGCGGCGCGGCCCCCGCATCGCTATGATCGGCGCTCCTCCCCGGTGAGCAGTGCGGATCCTCGACCAGCGCGTCTACGTCGGACCGAACCTGTACGCGAACTTCAAGGTCATCCGGATGACGCTGGACCTCGGGCCGCTCGAAGAGGCGCCGAGCGCGACCATCCCCGGGTTCGTCGACGCGTTGCTGCGCGCGGTGCCCTCGCTCCACGAGCACGGCTGCAGCTTCGGCGAAGCCGGCGGGTTCGTGCGACGTTTGCGCGAAGACGGCGGCACGTGGATGGGGCACGTGATGGAGCACGTCGCCATCGAGTTGCAGAACCTGGCCGGCGCGCGGGTCACCTTCGGAAAGACCCGCGGGAACGGGGTCCGCGGCCAGTACCACATGGTCTACGAGTACGAGGACGCCTGGGTCGGTGAGCGTGCCGGCACGTTGGCGCTCCGCCTCCTGCACTCGCTGCTGCCGGAGGCCCTGCGGGGGGAGCTCGAGCCGGAGCTCGTGCCCTTCGACTTCACCACCGAGCTGCACGCGCTGATCCGGGGGGCGGAGAAGCGGGCGTTCGGGCCGAGCACCGGCAGCCTCGTGCGCGCGGCCGAGAAGCGCGACATTCCGTGGGTGCGCCTGAGCTCGGGTTCGCTCGTCCAGTTCGGACACGGCTTCCGCCAGAAGCGCATCCAGGCCACCGTCACCGGCGAAACCCGCCACATCGCGGTCGACATCGCCAGCGACAAGGAGCTCACCAACAGCATCCTCGGTGACCTCGGCCTGCCGGTGCCGAAGCAGGACCAGGTCTACGACGCCGAAGAGGCCGTGGAGGCGGCGGAGCGCCTGGGGTACCCGGTGGTGGTCAAGCCGCTCGACGCCAACCACGGCCGGGGCGTGAGCATCGGCCTGACCGACGCCGCCCAGGTGCGCCTGGCCTTCGCCGCGGCCGAGGAGCACTCGAGCACGGTGCTGGTCGAGACGTTCATCCAGGGCTTCGACCACCGGATGTTGGTGGTCGACGGCGAGCTGGTGGCCGTGGCCAAGCGGGTGCCCGGGCACGTCGTCGGCGACGGGGTGCACACGATCGCCGAGCTGGTGGAGCGGGTCAACCGCGACCCGCGCCGCGGCATCGGGCACGAGAAGGTGCTCACCCGCCTGGAGCTCGACGCACAGGCCGAGCGCCTGCTCGGGAAGGCCGGGAAGGCCGCCACCACCGTGCTCGCAGCGGGGGAGACCTTCTACCTGCGCAGCACCGGGAACCTGTCGACGGGGGGCACCGCGATCGACCAGACGGACGTGTGCCACCCCGACAACCGGGAGATGGCCATCCGCGCGGCGGCCGCGATCGGCCTGGACGTGTGCGGGGTCGACTTCCTCACCCCCGACATCGCCCGGAGCTGGAAGGACGTCGGCGGCGGCGTGTGCGAGGTCAACGCCGCGCCGGGGTTCCGCATGCACGTCGCGCCGAGCGAAGGCAAACCGCGCGACGTCGCGGGCAAGGTGCTCGACATGCTCTTCCCCGCCGGGAGCAAGAGCCGCATCCCCATCGCGGCGATCACCGGCACCAACGGGAAGACCACCACCACGCGCATGCTCGCGCACATCCACAAGCTCCGGGGCGAGACGGTGGGCATGACCACCACCGACGGCGTGTACATCGACGGGCGCCTGACGGTGACCGGCGACATGACCGGGCCGGTGGCGTCGCGCATGGTCCTGACCGACCCGCACGTGACCGTCGCGGTCCTGGAGACCGCGCGTGGCGGCATGCTCCGCGCCGGCCTCGGCTACCGCCACCCCGACGTCGCCGCCTGCCTCAACGTGAGCGCCGACCACCTGGGCCTCGGCGGCATCCACACGCTCGACCAGCTCGCCGAGGTCAAGCGCATCCCCATCGAGGTCGCGCGCGACACCATCGTGCTCAACGCCGACGACCCCCACTGCCTGCGCATGGCCGAGCGTTCGGTCGCGCGGAACATCTGCTGGGTGACCACGCGCTCGGACAACGCGCTGGTGCGCGAACACATCCGCGCCGGCGGCCGCGCGGTGGCGCTCGAAGCGGGCATCAACGGGCAGATGATCGCGATCTACGACAACGGCGCCCACATGCCGCTCTTGTGGACCCACCTCATCCCCGCCACGCTCGAAGGCAAGGCGATGCACAACGTGCAGAACGCGATGTTCGCCGCGGCGATGGCGTATTCGATGGAGGTGCGCCTGGAGGACATCCGGCAAGGCCTCCGCACGTTCGACAGCACGTTCTTCCAGGCCCCCGGCCGCGGCAACGTGTACGACCAGCTCGGCTTCAAGGTGATCCTCGACTACGGCCACAACCCCGCGGCCGTCGACGCGATGTGTTCGTTGGTCGACCGGCTCGCGGCGGACAACGGCCTGCGGCCGGGCGGCAAGCGCATCGTCGTGGTGAGCGCCCCCGGCGATCGACGCGACGAGGACGTCCGCGCCATCGCCCGGCGCGTGGCGCCGAGCTTCGACCACTTCGTGTGCAAACCCGACGACAACCGCCGGGGCCGCGCCGAGGGCGAGATCAGCGGGATGCTCGCGGGCGAGCTGGTCGCCGCCGGGGTCGACGCGGCGCGCATCGAGCGCATCGAGTCCGAGGTGGACGCCATCCAGCGGGGGTTGTCCCTCGCAGCGCCCGGCGACATCGTCCTGGTCTTCGGGGACGAGATCAGCCGGTGCTGGAAGCAGATCATCTACTTCGGCGGCCGGAAGCCGGCCGATGCCGGCACGACCTCGACCGGCTCGTCGTACCTGGCCGAGCCCGCCGCACCGGCGGTGAGCCGGCCGGCACCGCGGGTCGAAGCGCACCCGAGCGCCCGCGAAGAGCGGGAGGAGCACGGGCACGTGGTCGCGCCGGTCGGGCTCGACCCCGTGGAGGCGGCGCCCGCCTACGTGCGCGACGAGCGCGGCGTGCGGCCGGCGGTCGTGGACGAAGGCGGGGACTGAGCGAACGCCCGGGGTGCGGCCGGTGGTGTTAGCCCCGTCGCCCTCCTGGAGCCCCCGATGGCCGACGTCCGCAACGCCCGTGGCACCCGCGACCTGCTCCCCGCGCAGATGCACGCCCGCCTGTGGGTGCTCGACAAGGTGCGGGCGATCTTCGCCCGCTACGGCTTCGAACCGCTGGAGACGCCCGCGTTCGAGAACATCGACACGCTCATGGGCAAGTACGGCGACGAGGGCGAGAAGCTCATCTTCCGCATCCTCGAGCGCGGGGAGGGCGGGCGCGAAGGCAAGGCCGACCTGGCGCTGCGCTACGACCTCACCGTGCCGCTGGCGCGCGTGGTGGCGCAGAACCCGGCGTTGCCGATGCCGTTCAAGCGCTATCAGGTGCAGCCGGTGTGGCGCGCGGATCGGCCCCAGAAGGGGCGCTACCGCGAGTTCTACCAGTGCGACGCCGACATCGTCGGCATCAACTCCCGCGTGGCCGACGCCGAGTGCCTCGCGGTGGCCAGCGACGCGCTCACCGAGCTCGGGTTCGCCGGCAGGTTCCAGATCAAGCTCAACCACCGCAAGCTCCTGAGCGCCATCGTCGCGGCGGCGGGCGCGGCCGAGCGGGAGGGCGAGGTGCTCGTCGCGATCGACAAGCTCGACAAGGTGGGCGTCCCCGGCGTCACCAAGGAGCTCGGCGAGCGCGGCTTCGACGCGGCGGTGATCGACCGCCTGTGGGCGATCCTCGCCGCCCCCGACGACCTGGACGCGGTGGCCGACGCCGTGGGCGAGGCCGCCCTGGCTCCCGCGGCCGAGCTGCGCGAGGTGCTGGCGCATGCCGCCGCGCTCGGCGCCACCGGCGTGGCCTTCGACGCGACCCTGGCCCGCGGCCTCGGGTACTACACCGGGCCGGTCTTCGAGGCGGTCATCACCGACGGCGGCGTGGGCTCGGTGTCGGGCGGCGGGCGCTACGACGGCCTGGTGGGCATGTTCAGCAAGCGCGACGTGCCCGCGGTCGGCATTTCGCTCGGCCTGGAGCGCCTGCTGGTGGTGATGGAGGAGCGCGGAATGCTCCCCACCGGCGGCACGCGCACGCGGGTGCTGGTCACGCGGTTCGCGCCGGAGCTCGACGGGGCGGCGCTCGCCGCCGCACGCACCCTCCGCGACGCGGGCGTGCTCGTGGAGACGTGGCTCGGCGCCCCCGGCAAGCTCGGCAACCAGTTCAAGTACGCCGACCAGCGCGGCATCCCGTTCGCGGTGGTCATCGGCCCCGACGAGGCCGCCGCCGGCGTCGCCAAGGTCAAGGACCTGAAGACCGGCGAGCAGCGCGAGGTCGCCCTCGCCGCGCTCGCGGCCGCCGTCGCCGCCGGCTGATAGGGCGCGGACATGGCCAACCGCGCCCCTCCCGCCCTCGGAAACCCCCGCCGCATGGCGCGGGTGCTCGAGGTCGTCGCGGGCGGGGTGCGACGGGCAGCGTCGGTCGCGCGGGTGCTCGACCTCGAAGCCCGCGTCGTGCGGGCCTACCTGGCGCACGCGGCCTGGCTCGGCCTGCTGCGCGACGCCGTCGAGCTGCAGCTCACCCCGGCCGGACTGGACTGGGTGTACGCCGGGAGCAGCGCCCGGCGCGGCCCGATCCTCGGAGCGCTCGTGGCGGCGCACCCGGTGCTCGGGCAGCGGCCGGCGCCCCGCGTCGAGAGCGTCGCCGCCGCGCTCCTCGACGCGGGCGTCTCCACCAGCGAAGCGCTCTCCCGGCGCGACGCGCGCGCGATCCTGCGCATGGTCGAGCCCGGTCGACGCCCCCGGGCGCGGGCCGCGGCCGGCGAACAGCTCAGCCTCGGGTTCGCCCGGCCGCTCGAGCCGCGGCGCATCGTGCTCGAGCCCGACCCCGGCGAGGACAGCCTGGACGTGTACGCGCTGGTGCTCCGCGCCCTGTTGGACCACGGCGAGCTGCGCCTGAACACCCTCCGCGGCCTGCTCGACGACGCCGGCGCGGGCGACGCCGGCCTCGGGGGCTACGTCGCGCTCGCGGTGCGGCGGGGCGACGCCGAGCGGCGCGGCGAGCACCTCGTGGTGACCCCCGGCGCGCTGTCGCGGGGCGACCTCGCGGAGAGCGTCGTCTCCATCGGGCTCTCCGACCCCGACCTGCGCGCGTGGTTGGCGGCCCCCACCCGCCCCGGCCCCGACGCGCGGCGGTGCGCCCGCTGGGCGCGGCGGCTGTTCGGGACCGAGCCGCCAGACCGGGCCCTGTCGCGGCTCCTGTTCGGCCGCAGCCTGGCGACGGTGCCGGCCGCCGGCGCGGCGGGCGGCAGCCTCACCGCGGTGAAGGGGGCGTTCCTCGACGTGCTCGACGCGCCGGGGCTCGCCCTGGCGTTCCCCGCGGGCCTGGAGCGCCTTGCGGGCGGCATCGCCTGGGTGCACCAGGCGTGGCGGCCCATCGTCCAGAGCCCGGCCGCGGTACACCCGCCGGGCCCGCTCGACCCGCGGGTGTGTGTCCACGCGGGGCTCCTGCCGGTCGGCGAGCCGCCGCCACGCAACGTCCCCGATGCGCTGAGCCTGCGCTTGCGGGCCGTCCGGACCGTGCCGGCGTTCGCGCTCCTGGTCGCGGCGGGCCTGTTGCACCGGCGCCGCGTCCTGCGCCTGCGCCTGCGCGGCGACCACGTGCTCGTCGAGCGGCCGGGCCGCAACGAACAAGGCTGGGACGCGCTCCTGGCGCGGGTCGCACGCGCGGCCGGCTGGAGCCTGTGCCCGCCGGTCGGCGCCGGCCGCTGGCGCAGTTGCCTGACCACGGGCGCCGCGTTGGGCCTGGTCTCGCGCCTGCCGGGCGACGTGTGGACCGTCGACGAGACGCTCGCGTGGCGCCTGAGCCAGGACCCCGAACACCACGAGCTGCACGACCGGCTCACCCCGCTGGTCGACCGCCTGGAGGCCGCGTGCGACGCGCCGTGAGCGGCGGCCGCGCCGAGGCTTCGGTCTTCGTCTACGACCTGCGCGCGCTCCGAGGCGAAGCGGCGGGGTGGCTCGGCGAGACCGAAGGGGCAGCCGGCACCCCGGCCACGGTCCGCGGCCACCTCTTCCGGGGTCCTCGGGGGCGGCTGGGGTTGGTCCCCGACCCGGCGGCGCCGCCGGTGCGCGGGCGGCTCGTGGAGGTGACACCGGCGCAGCTCCCGGTGCTGGACTTCCTCTTCGCGGGCATCGGAAGCCCGCTCACCCGCCGCGCGGTCGACGTGATCGTGAACATGCGCGCCCGAAAGGGCACCACCTGGGCGCTCACCGAGACGCGCGGCTGGGTGCCGCTCGAGCGCGAAGGGCGGTGAAACGGGGCGTTGCGCCGCGACCGGCCGCTCGCGGATCCGGGGCCGGCGCGCAACGCGGCCGAGCGCGGACCGCGGGTTAGCCGCGAACGATGGCAACCCCCCGCGACGGCATCGACTGGCAGCCTTGGGGCCCGGCGGCGTTCGAACGAGCACGCGCCGGCGGCAAGCCGGTGCTCCTGCACATCGGGGCCACCTGGTGCCACTGGTGCCACGTGATGGACGAAGGCACCTACGTCGACGCGCGGGTGCAGCGCCTGCTGGCCGAGCGCTTCGTCGCGGTGCGCGTCGACACCGACCAGCGGCCCGACGTCAACGACCGCTACAACCAGGGCGGATGGCCCACCGTCGCGGTGCTCGACGCCGACGGCGAGGTGCTCGTGGGGCGGCTGTATGCGCCGGCGCACGAGCTCGTGGCGCTCTTGGAGAGCTGCACGCAGCCCGGCCAGCGCTGGATCATCGGCAAGGGCGACGCGCCGGACCTGCTCGACGCCCCCGCCGAGCCGGCGGCGGTGTGGGCGGCGGTGAAGAAGGCGTACGACCCATGGCACGGCGGCTTCGGCGAGCTCGAGAAGTTCCCCCACCCCGGCGTGCTGGACTGGATCGCCGACCGCGTCGCGCGGGGCGAAGACGATGGCGGCATGCTCGTGCGCACCCTCGACGCCATGTGGACGCGCGGCCTGGGCGACCCGGTCGCCGGCGGCTTCTTCCGGTACGCCACCCAGGACGACTGGGGTGCGGTCCACTACGAGAAGCTCGGCGAAGACCAGGCGCGGCTGTTGCGGGTGTACCTGCGCACCGGACGCTGCCCCGACGCGGTGGAGCGGGGCCTGCGCTGGGTCGTCCGCTGGTTGTGGCGCGACGACGTGCGCGCCTTCGCCGGCAGCATGGACGCCGACCAGGGCCACTACGCGGCGGTGACCCGCGGGGAGCCACCTCCCGTCGACCGGACCGTGGTGGCCGCGTGGAACGCACAGCTCGCGAGCACGTTCTTGCGGGCCGCCGCCGCCCTCGGGCGCCCCGGCCTCGCCGAGCTGGCGCAGGCGGCGTTGGGCCACGTGCGCGACCACCTCGTCGACGCCGACGGGCGCGTGCGCCGCAGCGCGGAGAGCGACGCGGTCGGCCTGTTGGAAGACCAGGCCGCGGTGGCCGACGCGTTCGCGCAGCTCGGCGCGTGGACCGGCGACGACGCATGGCTCCGGCTCG
>SXOM01000049.1 GCA_005776735.1 Pseudomonadota bacterium | reverse complement strand
TTCGGCGTGGCGTACAGCGTGCAGCCCAACCAGTCGGGGCTCGCGCAGGCCGACGTGACGTTCTCGGTCTCGTTCACGCAGTGCGGCAAGCTGGTGGGCGGAAAGACGCTGTCGTTGGCCAGCACCACGAGCACGCCGGCCTACGCGGTGGTGACGCCGATGGTGTCGGCGCTGATGGTCCAGAAGGTGAAGGCGCTGGTGGTGGCGAGCTCGCTCAACGGCAACTTCGGGTGGAAGTTGTGCTACCGCACCGCGACCACGAACAAGGACAACCCGTCGGGGTGGACGTCGCTGGAGGCTGGTGATCCACACGGCACCGGGCCGTTCTGCCTGGGGGAGTTCACGGTGTCGCTCGACGGGGAGATGTGGGTGCAGTTCGGGGTGATGTACCAGAGCTCCTCGGGCGCTGGTGACGCGCAGGTGATGGTGAGCTACGCGGTACGGCGGAGCTGAGCATGGTCACGCACGACTTCGAGCGCGGGGTCATCCGCGGGCTGTCGCGCGCGGCGGTCGACGTCGTGCGGCGGACGGGTCGGCTCCCGGCCGATGCGGTCCACCCGGCGATGGTCGAGGTGTGGGACGCGGTGGCGGCTTCGCGCCGCTACGAGCTGCCCGAGCCGACGATGACCGATTTGCGGCGGCTGCGCGATGGGGGAGCGGGCTTCGGGTTGGACGAGCGGGAGGCGTTCGATGGGGAGGCGGCGCCTCCCGGGTCGGACGACTTTGCGAGGATGTACGCAGTCGAGGACTGCAAGGACTTCACCGAGGGCACGGGGGGCCCGTTGGGGTGGCCTGAGGACCTGCGGTTCGAGGTCCCCGCGGCGGCCTATGCGACAGAGTGTGCGGACGAGGTGAGCGTGGCCGGCGTGCCCTATTCCGAACAGTGGGGCACGTGCTCGCCTCCGAAGTGGAAGCCCGTGTTCGCCGAGCCGGAGACCATCTGCGCAGACGCGAGTGAGTACGCCGCGCTGTTCGTGGAGTGCCCGGACGACGTGGTCGACGTGATGGCGCGTGGGCGTTGCCTGTTACGCGCCAACCTCGACATCGTGAAGTGGGCGCTGTGCCTCGCGTACGGCGAGGAGCGGGCCACCGAAGGGGTGTTCGCGGTCTATCCGAGGTTGGTGGAGGAGATTGACCGGTCGGTGGCCACGTGCAAGGGACGCTCGGCGTCCGGCGTTTTTGCCGAGGCGGTGTTCTCCGTGGGCATCTACGAGCGGCACGAAGCCGTCAAAGCCTGGGCCGACGGCCTTCCCGCCGGCGGTGGTGACGTCGAGGCCAATCGACTGTGCGCGGCCGTGACGGTCGCCTACATGCTGTTCCACGAGTTCATGCACGTGGCGGAAGGGATCACCAGCGCGGACGGGTTTGGCGATCAGGTGCCGTGTCACCACATGCACCTCGCGCAGAGCGCGGTGAAGTGGGGGCTGCTCGCACGCTATCGCGACGCTCGTGTTTCGAGCTGTTGTGACGGCTGCCTGAGCGACCGCTTTTGGGAGTTGCCGGTAGGCTACCCCGGCACCACCTGTGGGCCCTCTGGTGAGCTCGACGACCCGTTCGCGGGTACGGCGCGACTCGGTCGCGCGGTCCCGAGTGTCTGGTACCCCTCGTGGGTGGATGGGCCGTCGTGAACGGCGAGCCGGCGGAGGAGGTTGCCGCCGTCCCCATCGAGTGGCGGGCCTACGCCACAATCGGGGAGCAGACCAGTGCGGAGGGGATCGGCGCGCGGGCCTTGAGTATGGGCAACACCGTAGGGGTGTCCGCTCGCCGAGGATCGTGGATCGGGACGGTCGAACTCCGGGCCGCGGCCGATGCCACCTATCCCTGCGTGCCGAGGGTGTGGTGCGGTGATTGGGGTGATCTCAGCCTCGGCGCCGGCCTCGGCGGGACGGCTTGGGCCCTCACTCTGTCCGTTGGGTGGTTGCCGCACTCCGGCGTGGCCGGCGCACACGCATGGTGGACCCCGCTGGGGGCGCCGAGGGGGCCCGTGTACGCGGGGCTGGAGGCCGGGTTCCTGCTGCCGCTGTACCAGACTCCGGACCGACTCGCCTGGTCTGCCTATGTCGGCCTTCGTGGGGAACTCCGGGTGTCCCCATGACCGACGCCGTGCCGGCTCCCATCGAGGATTCCGGGGGGGGGCCGAGTCACCCCCACCGAACCCGAACCGCCCCATGCTGGCATTTCGGCTCGGGTCTGGAGTTGCGATATTGCCGGTCGCGCCAATAGTATTGGGTGGTTCCGAGTTCGTCAATCCGAGCTATCTGGCCGAGCTCGGGCTCGGCGTGGGGCCGCTCAGCATTTCTGGAGGCATGGAGGTGTACCCGGCATGGCCTACCTTGTGCTCCTACGACGGAGTGTGCGGCGGCTATTGGACGAACTTCCGCCTGGACGTGTCGTGGGCGGTGGGTGAGCTGCGGATCGGCGCGGTGGTACAAGCCCCCATCTCCGTCGAGTTCGGGCCGGCGCTGCGGTGGCGTGCCGTCCACTGGGAGCGAGGGGGGCTCGGCCTTCTGCTCGGGGGGGAGGTGCTGGCCGGCCCCATCGACGGGGACTGGAACTTCTGGTTCAAGGCCGGCTGGACGGTCGAGTGGCGGCCCGGCGAGATTCCGCCGCCGCCGCGTCGCGGTCGCGGCGGGCAGGCGACAACGGATCTCGCGGGCGCGCGCGAGGGTCCGTGACGATGTCGCGTCGAACACGAAACGAATTCGAATACCGACGCTGGAGGCCGGCGGTCTGTCGCGGGCGGCGCCGCCGACGCCCTCCGCCTCGCGCGAGCGGCGCCGCAGGCGCCCTCCGCTTCGGGCGGGCGTCGTCGTGAGCGTCGTGTTGGTTGACCTACAAGGGGGGGTGCAGGCACCCCCCCGGTTCGTCAACCGCGGGGGCCGCGGTCGCGGCGCCGCCGGAACGGGCAAACACCGTGAATCGCGGCGCGCCCCCCGCGGCGCGCACTCGGTCGCGCGAGTCGGGGGGTTGTGTGCCACTCCCCCCTGTCGCGCAACACCGCCTCGGCCTCGGCCGCGCCGCCGCGCATCGCCCCCGCTGACCGGCCGCGCGCCGGACCCGGCCGCCCTCGGGACGGTCGCGGCGCGGACGCCACAGGTCACCGATGCAGCGTCACCTCTTCGAAGTCGTGAGGCTCGACTTGGATGGTGCTGTGCCAGATCCCGAACTCGTCGCGCAACAGACGTGACGCCTCGCGCAACACCGCGCACGGGTCGCCTTCCCGCGCCACCACGAGGTGCCCGCTCATCGCGACAATGCCGCTGGTGATCGTCCACACGTGGATGTCGTGCACGCCGGTGACGCCGCCCAGGCCGCCGAGGCGCGCGCGGACCCGCTCGGTGTCGATGTGGGCCGGCGCCTGCTCCATCAGCACACCCGCACAGTCGCGCAACAGGTGCCAGGCGCTGCGGAGGACCAGGAGCGCGATGAGCACACTCGCGGCGGGGTCGGCCCAGGCCCAACCGAAGCGCCAGACCAGGAACCCCGCCGTCACCGCGCCCACGCTCCCCATGGCGTCCGACATCAGGTGCAACCACGCCCCGCGTACGTTGAGCCCGCTCCGGTCGGCGCCGCTGAGGATCACCAGGCCCACGAGGTTGACCAGCAGGCCGCCGGCCGCCACCGCCATCATCGGCACCGCGTCGGGCGCCACGGGGTGGCCGAACCGCTGCGAAGCCTCGACCAGCACGCCCACGCCGATCGCCAGGAGCGCCGCGCCGTTGACCACCGCCGCCAGGACCTCGGCGCGGTGGTACCCGTAGGTCTGCTTCGCGTCTTCGGGCAAGCGCGCGATCCGGAGCGCCAACAACGTGACCGCCAGCGCCGCCGCGTCGCTCAGCATGTGGCCGGCGTCCGCCAACAGCGCCAACGACCCGGTGAGCCAGCCGGTGATCGCCTCGACCCCCATGTAGCTGACGCCGAGGAGGAGCGTCGCGAGCAGCCGCCGCTCGTCCTTGGTGCGGGAGTGGGCGTGGCCGTGGCCGTGGTCGTGGTCGTGGGCCCCGGGAGGAGGCCCGGCAGGCGCGTGCACCTCGGCGTGCCCGTGCTCGTGGCCGGTGCCGTGGTCGTGGTCGTGGTGGTGCGCGCTCGCCATTCTCTTGACGTATCCGGCTGGCCGGCGTGGTACCCTCCGGCGGTGATCCCCGTCCTGTTCCTGGCCTGCTCGGAAGCGCCGCAGCAGGAGCCGCCACCCACCTTCGAAGAGCAGTCGCTGCTCACGTTGCAGCGCTTCTACGAGGCCGATGCGGCGGACCACGTCGCCGCCCTCCGCACGCACGTCGAGGGCCTGGTCGACGCCGACCCCCAGGGCTTCGCCTTCCGGGCGCTCGGCCCCGAGGACGTCGAGATGTACGAACACGACGAGGAGCACGTGCTCTGGGAGCGCACCGGCGGCGCGGGCGTCATCGCCCGCATGCGCGGCGAGATGGACGACTACGTGCGGGTGTCCCTCGAGGCCGACCAGAGCTTCGTGGACAGCACCTACGACATCTGGAGCCGCGAAGTCACCGCCGGCGACCCCGAGAAGTTCCTCACCGCCGACGGCGACGTCGACACCTGGAACCACATCGAGAAGACGTTGTTGGACATCACGATCCCCTACGACATGGACAAGGACTTCCGCTGGTACGGCGACACGCTCGCCTTCATCAGCCTGGTACCCGAAGCGGGCTTCAACCCCGAGGGGGACAACGGCATCGTCGTGGGCTTCACCATCGAGTTGTGGTACGAAGACGAGGAAGGACTCGTGTGGTACAACGCATCGTGGTCCCAGCTCAAGACGATCCTGGACGAGGCCATCACCTTCGAGGGGGCCATCCAACTGTTGATCGACGGCACGCTCGACTACTACTGGGGCACCGAAGAGCACGTCACCGGCACCCCCCACGAGGACTGAACCATGCGCTGGGTCATCGTCGCCATCCTCATCCTCGCGTGTGGCGGTTTCGTCGCCCTCGGGGGGTACGCCGGGTTCGAGTTCTGGCGGGTCGGAAACGTGTCGACCGAGATGGAGGCCGAACGCCTGGCCCCGCCGCCCCCGGTCGAAGCACCGCCCACCCCGCCCGAGTGCGAAGCGGGACTGGCCGCGTTCGGGGCCAAGGACTACGAGGGGACCACGTCATTGTTGGAGGTCTGCCTCGACGCCGTCCCCGACCACGCGGAGGCCCGGCTCGCCCGCGGCCGCGCCAATGCCGCCCTGGGCCGGTACGAGCGGGCCGATCTCGACCTGTCGCGCGGACTCGCCCTCCGGCCCGACGTGGTCGAGGGGTGGGAGGCCCTGGTCTACGCCCGCTCCCAGAACGGCGATGATCGTGGGGCCGTCACCGCCGCCGACCGGTGGTTGGCGGTGCAGCCCGGCGCCGCCCGCGCCATCCGGATGCGGGCCGACGCGCGGTACCGCATGGGCGAGCTCGCCGAGGCACGCGACGATGCGGCGAGGGCCTGCGCCCTCGGCGACGCCGACGCGTGCGAGCTGGAGAAGCGCATGAAGGCAGCCCGAAAGTCCCAGTAGGGCGCTGCGCCGCGACCCACCTGGGCGGCGGCGGGGTCCGGCGCGCAGCGCGCTCCGCGGGGGGCGTCGACCTCGCGTCGCGATGCGCGGCGGCGCCGGCCGCCGTCGAGGACGGTCGCGGCGCATCGCCCGGACACAGGCTACGTCGGGCCGATGGTCGTCCTCTCCCTGTCGCTGTCCGCCTGCGTGCTCGGGGAGTACGCGCGGCTGTACCACACCGAGTCGGTGGCCCCCAGCCTGGACGAGGCGGGGGTGGCCGCGCTCGAACACCTGGGGCCGAGCCTCGTGGACCAGGGCGTCAACTTCGGGGTGTACGCCGGCAACGCCGAGCGCGTCGAGCTGCTGCTCTTCGCCGGGGCCGACGACGAGCGGCCGGTGCAGCGCCTGCCGATGCACCGGTTCGGCGATGTGTGGAACCTCTACGTCGAGGGCCTCGGCGAAGGCCAGATGTACGGGTTCGTGGCGTGGGGTCCGAACTGGCCGTACGACGCGGCGTGGACGTGCGGGAAGCAGACGGGTTTCGTGGCCGACGTGGACGCCGCGGGGAACCGGTACAACCCCAACAAGCTGTTGACCGACCCGTGGTCCAAGGCGCTGACGCGCGACCACGACTGGAACCTGGGCTCGGCGGGCACCGGGGAGAGCCGGCGGGAGTCGTGCACCTGGGGGGCCGCCGCGAAGAGCATCGTCGTCGCGAGCGAGTATGCGTGGAGCGACCACGAGGCGTCGTGGCGCAAGGCGCGGAGCGAAGGGGCGCTGGAGGGGCACGCCTGGAACGAGCTGGTGCTCTACGAGGTGCACCCGAAGGGGTTCACCGCCAACGGCGAGCCGGGGATCGAACACCCGGGGACGTGGCGGGGGTTCGCGGAGAAGGCCCCCTACCTGGCGGCGCTGGGCGTCACCGGGGTGGAGCTCTTGCCGGTGCACGAAAAGCCGCTGGACGGCGGGTACTGGGGGTACAACAACATCAGCTTCTTCGCCAACGAGCTCAGCTACAGCGCCGACTACGACCCGGGGGGCGACCCCGCCGCGGTGATCGACGAGTTCAAACACATGGTGGACACCCTCCACCAGAACGGGATCGAGGTCATCGTCGACGTGGTGTACAACCACACGGGCGAAGGTGGCCTGTGGCGGGACCGCATCTACAGCGACGCGGTCATCGGCGCGGGCGACAGCTACAACCTCGACACCGTCGAGGCGGCGACGATCTACAACCTCCGGGGGCTGGACAACGACGCGTTCTACGCGTTGTCCACCGACAAGAGCGGGTACTGGAACAACACCGGCGTGGGCAACGAGACGCGGCCCAACTTCACGCCGGGCCGGCGGTTGGTGATGGACTCGCTGCACTACATGGTCGAGGAGCTGCACGTCGACGGCTTCCGGTTCGACCTGGCCGGCATCCTGGGCGAGAAGGACGGCGACTACAACAACTGGGACGACCCGGCGAACACGGTGCTCCAGGACATCGTCGACGACCCGCTCCTGCAATCGTACGACACGCGGATCATCGCCGAGCCGTGGACCGCCGGGGGGTCGTATACCAGCATCGGCGCCTTCCCCGCGTCGTCCACCAAGGACGGTACGGCGTGGGGGGAGTGGAACTCGAGCTTCCGGGACTGGTGGCGCTCGATCGTGAACCTGGACGAGTGGACGCTGAACTCCACCGAGAACGGCATCGACGGCGGCGGGGTGATCACCGGGTCGGAGGCGCGCTATGGGTGGAACGGGCGGCGTCCGTACCACTCGGTCAACTTCGTGACCTGTCACGACGGGTTCACGATGTACGACCTGTTGTCGTACGACGAGAAGGAGAACTTCTGCGGGCCGCTCAACCCGACGTGCTGCAGCGCGCCCACCTCGCCGTGGTGCGACACCGACAGCGGCGAGAGCAACAACCGTTCGCGCGACTGGGGCATGGACGCCGAAGCGTTCAAGCGGCAGCTCATGCGCAACTTCTACGTGGGGATGATGATCTCGCAGGGTACGCCGATGCTCTACGGCGGCGACGAGTGGATGCGTACCCAGTATGGCAACAACAACGCCTACAGCACCGCGGCCGACAACGAGTGGAACTGGTTCCGTTGGGGGGAGTGGACCTCCCACGACGAGCGGTGGCGCATGATGGACTTCGTGTCGGAGATGGTGCGCTTCCGGCTGGACCACACCTATGCGTTCTCCCCGACGGAGTACGGCGGCGGAATGCCCATCGGGTGGAAGTCGCCCGACAACGGCGACGCGGACTGGGGGTCGCGTCAGCTGATGATCCACTGGTACGACGACGGCGCGGGCGGCGACTACGCCGGTCAACCCGAGCTCTTGGTGCTCTTGAACATGGAGCGCTACGAGGTGACCTACACCATCCCGAGCGGGCGCACGTGGGCGCGGGTGGTCGACACCCAACAGTACTGGGACTCCGACGAGTACCTCGCCGAGGCCGGCCTCGCGCGGCGCGAGTCGGCGAACGTCACGATGGCGGCGCCGGAGTCGGTGTCGGGGAGCTTCGCGGTGCCGGCGTCGAGCATCGTCATCCTGGAGGAGCAGCCGTGATCGTGCTCTTGGTGACGGCGTCCCTCGCGGCCGACGTCGGTGGCTACGTCCGCGTCATGACGCGCCCCGACCTGGAGGGGGGGGACGGGCGCCTGGGCTACTGGAACCTGTACGGGCGGCTGCTCAACGAGGGGCCGTACGCCGCGCTGGAGCTGCGGCAGGGGCTCCTGTCGCGCAAACCCGGTTCGCTCGCCCCGTGGACCGACGTGCACGCGCGCATCGAGGGCGGCACGGTCCAGGGCGCGGACGCCGGGAACGGGTCGTTGGCGTACCTGCGGTTGTCCCACCTCTACGCGCAGGCGGGCAACCTGGGCCTCCAGGACGTCACCTGGCGCATGGGCACCTTGGAGTCGAACTTCGGGGACCTCGGGCTGTACGACATGCGCCTGGCGCAGGTGCTGACCGACACGGTGGGCGCGCAGGCCCGCTACCAGACGCCGGGGTTGGAGCTCACGCTCGGCCTGGGCGACGCCGGGTGGACGATCAAGGGCGCCGACTACAACACCGTCCTGTCCGGCGGCGTCACCGCGCGCGTGAACGTGGCGAACCACCTGGAGATCGGCGGTGGTGCCCAGGGGTGGGTCGAGCCGATGGTGCTCGGCAACCGGTTCGCCCCGCATGTGACCCCGGGGGTGGACTACGAGGACTACCTGCGCGGCGAGGTGGTGGAGCAGTTCGTCCGCGACAACCCCGGCGAGCTCATCAACTTCCCGAACCCCGAGCCCACCGACGCCAACTCGTGGAAGGTGGTCGGGTACCTGGGGTTCGGCGGGTTCGGACCGGTGAAGTGGAACTCGTTGTACGTCAATTACGCGCTCCTGCACCCGCTGGGCCGCGTGACCGAGACCTACGACGGGCAGGACGTCGACGTCTACATCCACGACCTGACCGACGAGCGTACCCAGCTCAACATCGGTGACGAGCTGCACCTGTCGTTGGTGGAGGACAAGTGGGACCTGGTCCTCGGTGGTCTGTACGGCGACTACCAGGACGCCGACAACGACCTGGCCCCGAGCGACGCCGACCGCACGTTCATGTCGGCCATCGCGCGTACGCAGGTGTACCTTTCTCCGGTGGTCCACTTGCTCGTGGAGTCCAGCATCGCCCAGGAGACGTCGCACAACGGCAACACCTGGCGCACCCACCAGGACTCGGTCTTCGCCTCCGACGACGGTGTCGCGGACACCCGCGGGCTCGAGTACGGCGACGCCGCGGAGCGGGTCACCTGGCAAGGCAAGGGCGGCGTGGTGCTCAACCCCCTCGGGCCGGGCATCTACACGCGCCCGAGCCTGCGCATCCTCTACGGTGTGCAGTACAGCACGCAGAACAACGCGTTCGGCAACAGCTTCGTCGAGACCGTCGACGAGTACAACGACTTCGGCAACGTGGAGCGTCACTGGCACAACGTGCTGGCGCTCGAGGCGGAAGCATGGTTCTGACCTGGCTTGTGGCCGGATGTATCAAGAGCGGCGGCCTCGCGGTCGCCGACCAGCGCCCCATCGCGGTGGTCGCGGTGGTCGACGCCGCCAACGCCGCCGACACCGCCGACGCCCCCGAGCGGTTCGACGCCGCGGTGGTCGACGCCGCCAGGGCCCGGGGCCTCGTGCCCACCGTGCACGACCACACCGAGCTGGTGGCGACCCTGACCGCGCGTCGGGAGACGACGCTCCGCATCGCGCCGCTGCGCGCGGAGCTGCCCACCGGGCCGATCCTCCTGGTGGAGACGCGACCGGCCTACTACGCCGAGATGGCCGGGCAGTACCGGTGGATCGTGGGCGTGACCGTCACCCTGGTCGACGAGGGCGATGCGGCCGTGCTGAGCGAGCGCTTCGACGTACCGGTCTTCCTCCGCTACCACCACCAGCGCGAAACCGACGCGGTGGACGCGTCCCGCGGCGTGGTGGCGCGCCACGTGGGCGAGCTGGTCGACACGTGGCTCGGCGCCGGCGGGTAGCGGGTGATCTACTTCCTGCTCGTGGACCGCTTCGCCAACGGCGACCCGAGCAACGACGGACGGGTGGACCTCGCCGATCCGCAGGCGTTCCACGGCGGCGACCTGGCCGGGGTCACCCAGAAGCTCGACTACCTCGCCGAGCTGGGCGTCGACACGGTGTGGATGGGCCCGATCGCCGCGATGCGTGACGAGCCGTTCTACGGGCACGGCGCGTTCCACGGGTACTGGACCGAAGCGCTCGGGCTGGTGGAGCCACGCTTCGGCACCGAGCAGGAACTTGGTACGTTACGGCAAGCTGCTGCGGCAAGGAATGTCTCAATCGTCCTGGACATGGTCTACAACCACGTGGCGCCGGAGCACGCCTGGGTGTCGGCGCGGCCGGACTGGTTTCACCGGCGAGGACCCATCCGCGACTGGGGCGACCCGACCGAAGCCCAGACCCACGATGTGCACGGACTTCCCGATTTGGATCAGGACAACCCGGCGGTATACGCCTGGCTTCGTGATACATCGTTGTCATGGCTCGCGCGTGTCGGGCCGATGGGCTTCCGCCTCGACGCCGTGAGACACCTCGATGTGTCGTTCTTGCGCCGCATGGGCGCCGAGCTGCGCGCGGCCGCGGGCCCCGGCTTCGAGCTGTGGGGAGAGGTGTTCGACGGCAACGGCAAGGTGGTCGCCGACACTCGCGACGCGGCGGGGCTGGACGCGACGTTCGACTTCCCCCTGCACTACGCGATGCGCGACGTGGTGTGCGACGGGGGGCCTGCGGCCGCCATCCCGGCGGTCCTCGACCGCTCCCGCCACGACGCGCCGGGGCGGTGGATCACCTTCCTCGACAACCATGACACACCGCGAATCACGACCATGTGTCATGGGGAAGCGTGGCGCGTCGACCTGGCGTTGGAGCTGTTGTTCGCGCTGCGTGGCCGTCCGATGGTGACGTGGGGCACGGAGTGGGGCGCCACCGGCGCGGGCGAGCCCGACAACCGCGCCGACATGCGTTGGGCACCCGCGGACGCGGCGGAGCGCGACGGGTGGATGTCGCGGCTGGTCCTGTTGCGGAGTCGTGCCGCGGAGCGGAGGGCGACGCCGGCGCTGCGCGAGGGGCGATCCCGTACGCTGGCGATCGGCCTCGACTGGTTCGTCGTCGAGCGCGCGGCGGGCGCGGAGCGGCGCTGGGTGGTGTACAACGGCGGGGCCGCGCCGATCGAGGTCGCGGGCCTGCACGTCGACGCGCATGACGTGGTGGTGGTGGACCCGACGGCGCTCGGGCTGCGCGCGCCGGTGGTGCGCAGCGGGCCGGTGCGGGTGCGGGTGTCGGGGGTGCCGCCGCTCGGGCCGGGCGACACGGTGCGCCTGGTGGGCGGGGCGCCGGAGCTCGGCGACTGGGTGCCGGGCGCCGCGCCGGTGGTCCCGGGCAGGGTGCGGCTGGACGCTGCGGTCTATGCCTACAAGTTGGCCATCGTCCGCGCCGACGGACGCGTGGAGTGGTCGGCGGCGGCCAACGGGTTCCGCCTCGGGGGCGGCGGGGAGCTCGAGGTGCGGTGGGCGGGGGGGTAGGGCCGGAAACGTCGCCCATGGCGGGGAGCGTGGCGTTCCAGAATCGGAACAGGGCGGCCGCCCGCCGGCACTGCTGACCCACAAGCGCCCCCCCGGATTTCCGCCGCGCTGCGCGCCGGACTCCGCCCGACGAGCGGACGGTTGCGGCGCAGCGCCCCGACACCCTCGCCAGGCTACGGCCGGCGCCGCCGCGAGGTGAGCATCGCCAAGCCGGCGACGGCCGCCCCGACCGCCGCGTTGCCGGAGGCGTCGCAGCCGCAGTCGTCGGGCGGAGGCTCGCCGGTGTCGCCGGTGTCTGCGGTGTCGCCGGTGTCGCCGGGCACGGTCTCGGGCGGGCAGCCGGCGCTGACCTGGGCCCGCTCCTGCATCGCGAGCAGGTACAGGCCGGCTCCGAACCCGAGCATCGGCGTGGGGCCCTCGTAGTCCCCCGTCTCGGGGTCGTAGAGCTCGGGCACCTGCTGCCCGTTGTGGAGCGCCTGGTTGGTGACCCAGTCCTCGAGCTCCCGCGCGCGGTCGACCTCGCACGCACGACGCATGGCCGTGGCGATGCGCAGGTCGGCGAACGCCCACTCCTGCTCGTCGTAGGCGCTGCCGTCGTCGTTGCGATGGAAGCCGGGGCTCGCCGCGACGCCGAGCTCGGCGTCCCACGCCGCGAGCGTGGGGGCGAACTCGGGGCCCTCGCGGGGGTCGAGCACGTCGAAGTTGAACACCTCGACCGCGGCGACGTCGAGGTAGGTGCCCGCGGTTTGGAGCTCGGTGAGGTTGCCCGCGACGACGTCGGTGGGGGCGACCAGGTGCAGCGCGATCGCGTCGCGTACGCTGTCGGCGTGCGCGAGGTAGGTGCTCGCGCGCGGGTCGCCCAGGGCGTCGGCCAGCTCGGCCGCGGCGCGCAGGCCCGCCACCGCCATCACGCTGGTGTAGGTGAACGGCTTCTCGTTGCCGTTCCAGTGGCGCTCCCAGATCGAGCTGTCGGCCCGGATGAGGCCGGTCGCGGGGTCGATCATCGCGGCGAGCGGGTCGGCCACCTCGTCGAGCGCCCGGGGGCCGAGCTCGGTCAAGAGTGCCTCGTCGCCGGCGGCGGCCACGGCCTCCCCGAGGGCCCACAGGAACAACCCCCAGTTGTCGAGCTCGATGTTGGGCCCGGTGTCGTCTTCGTCGGACCACTCGGTGCCATCCCCGTACAACCGACACACCGATACACCGTAGGATGTATCACTGAGGTAGCTCGCGTAGAGCCCGGCTTTGCCCTCCTGGAACAGGAAGCGGAGGGCGTGGGCCGCCTCGTCCGCGTAGCCGGCCCGGGCCAGCGCCACGCTCGCGTACGCGCCGTCGCGTACCCAGGCGATGTTCCAGGTGTGGGGGAACTCCTCGTCGGGCGCGGCCACCGGGAACGAGGCCGGGATCTGGCCGAAGGGAGCGCCGACCTCGCGCACCTGGGACATGGCCAGAAGCGCGAGCTGCTGGCGGTACACCGCCGTTTCGTCGGGGTTGAGGTCGGTCGGCAGGGTGGCCCGCGCGTGGAAGTCGGCCCACGCCTCGAGCTCGGCGGTGAGCCACTCGCGGGGCTCGGCGTCGAGAAGCGCCCAGGCGGGCACGGGCTCCTGGGCGGTGAGCACCCCCACCCAGGCCTCTTCGCCGGGGCCGAGCGACGCGAGGTTCCACCCGAAGGTGGGCACCGCGTCGGAGTAGTACCCGGTGCACTCGCCGCCGAGGCGGTCGCCGTTGACGACGGTGTCGAACACGTCCTCGCAGGTGGCCTCGTCGGCGCCGGGTGCGCGGTACCAGAAGCTCGTGGTCGAGCCCTTCTCCACGATGTTCTCGTGGTCGTAGCCCGCGAGGGTCTCGCCGCCGCCGGGTTTCCAGTTGTGGAGGCTCGCGAGCTGGAACGCGGGCGCGGCGGTGGTCGTGCTGGTGTTGCGGACCCGGGTGACCTGGACCACCGCCCAGCCGTCGTAGGTGCGCGGCATGAACGCATACTGGACGAACTCCAGGTCGCCTGCGGTCTGGGTGGCGGCGAGGATCCCGGTGCCGTCGAGCACGACGGCCTGCGAAGGGTCGTTGAGCCACGCCCCGGCGCCGTCGAGGTTGGTGTACCCGAAGTAGCTGTCGTAGAGCAGGTCGGCGCTGGTGTGGGTGGCGTCGAGCTGCTGGTACCCGTGGTTCCACCCGCCCTTGAGGCGATCACCCTCGAACACCAGGACGCCGTGGCCGTTGGCGCTGACCAGCGTGGTGGTCGAGGCGAAGGGCTCCACCGCCGCGGCGGGCCCTGCGCACGCGAGCGCGAGCAGGATCATCGGGGCACCAGCACCCGCGCGCTGCGGGCGGGGACGGTCACGGTGAGGCTGTCGCCGGTGCTGGTGGTGGTGGCGCCGGTGAGCACGTCGGCCCACTCGCCCTGCGGCAGGCCCGCGAACGCCAGGCCGTTGGTGAGCGTGCGCTCGTCGTCGCTGCGGTTGAGCACCACCAGCACCGCGTCACCGCCGTAGGCGCGGGCGTAGGCCCACACGTCGGCTTCGTTCTCCCACCAGTCGACGGTGGTCCCGAGCGCGAACGCCGGGTGTTCGCGCCGCGCCTGTCCGAGCCGACGCACGTGTTCGAGGGTGTCCGCTTCGTCGGCGCTCAGCTCGTCGTCGAAGCGCATCACCTGGCGGTTGTCGGGGTCGGCGTAGCCGGGCTGGCCGTACTCGTCGCCATAGTAGACCAGCGGCAGGCCGGGGCTGGTGAGCAGGTAGGCCCACGCCAGGCGCAGGCGTTCGTACGGTTCGGCCCAGCCCGCCGGTTGGTCGGGGGACACGAGGCCGTCGTTGCCACACGGACTGTCGCCGTAGGCGCTCGACACTTCGCCCGATGCGTGTGCCAAGAACCGCGGCACGTCGTGGTTGCCGAGGAACGTCGACATCACCGCGCCGCCGTAGGCGGCGGCCGACGCCTCGGACACCGCCTGCAACGATCCGGCGCCGTTGCTCAGGCCGATCTCGTGCCGACCGAACGCGCCGAGCACCGCCCAATACAACGGAAAGTCGAACTGGGCGTCGAGCTCGGCGTCGCCGAGGTAGGCGGCGATGCGGTCGTAGCCGTCGAAGGTCTCTCCGACGGTGTAGAAGTCTTCGTCGCCTCCCGCCGCCGTGTGTTCGATTTCGGCGGCGATGCGCGCCTGGGTGTCGACGAAGACGCTGTGAGGCATGTGCTTGACCGCGTCGATGCGGAACCCGTCCAGCTCGTAGTCCTTGGCCATGGTGATGGCGCGGTCGACGCTCTCCACCAGCGGATCGACCTGCGTGTAGTCGTAGTCGGGCAGGTAGCTGGTGAACCAGCATGTCTCCGGGCGTTGGTCCCAGTTGGTGACCCCGTCGCCGTCTTCGTCCTGGTCGCAGATGTAGCGGTCGTTGAACCACTCCGGCCGCGTGGCGTAGTCGTCGTGATCCTGGTGGACGTGGTTGCCCACCCAGTCCACCAGCACGCGCATGTCGCGCGCGTGGGCTTCGTCGACGAGGGCCCGCAGCTCGGCGTCGTCGCCGAAGTGCTCCTCGAGCCCTTCGCCGTCGGGCCAGTATCCGTGGTACGCGGAGTAGGTGCTGTCGCACTTTCCGTCGAAGGCCCCCTCGGCGTTGTCGACGGGGGCCGTGAGCCACAAGACCGTGACGCCGAGCTCGTCGAGGTAGTCCAGGCGGTCGCGCAGGCCCGCCCAGTCACCGCCGGCGTAGTCGACGTCGGCGAACTCGTCGCCGTCGATCGACGGGTCGCCGTTGGCGAAGCGGTCGACGAACGCGAAGTACATCACGCCCGTGGCCCACTCGCGGTCGTCGAGCCAGAACGGGATGTACAGGGGCTCGGCGCCGTCGGCCCCCAGGCGCAGGGTGTGGCGCCCGCGGGAGAGGCCCGCGGCGCTGTACGAGAAGGTGTCGCCGGACCACCCCTCCACCGGGGCGCCGTCGAGCGTGGCCCACGGCGCGGTGGGCGTGCGGTCGGCCGAAGCCGTGACCTGCACCCCGGCGGCGGAGCGGTCGATGGAGAGGCGGTCGACGCTGAGCTGGGTCCGGTCGCAGTCGACCACGTGCAGGAGCGAGTTGCAGGCGTTGCCGTCGGCCGGGCAGTCGGGGAGCCACGTCTGACCCTCGTCGCACACGATCGCGGGCTCCTCGGGGTCGCAGCGCCACGCGCCGTCCTCGACCAGCTTGTAGGCGTAGTCGCCGGTGGGCACCTGCAACTCGATGGCGAAGGTGCCGTCGTCCTGCCGCGTCATCACGTCGGTGGTGGTGGACCAGTCGTTGAAGTCGCCGGCCACGGCCACCGAGCCGGCCGTGCTGGAGCTGGTGAGCCGGATCACGCACGCGTCGCTGCGGGCGCGGTCGCTCACGCGCACCGAGAGGCTGCTCTCCGCGGTCTGTCCGCACTGGTCCTCGGCGGTGACGGTGACGGTGGAGTACCCGTCGAACCCTTCGACCCCGGTGACGTGCAGCATGTCGCCCACGACCTCGAGCTCCACGCCAGGATCGGCCACGGCGCGGAACGAGAGGTGGTCGCCGGTGGCGTGCACCCCGAGATCGACCGGCACGTCGACCCCGACCGCGACGGTGATCGGGTCGAGCTCGGTCCATTGTGGGGGGGCCTGGCAGCAGCCGCCGAGCCCGAGGAGGGCGAACAGGTGCAACGAGGCAGAGGAGCCAGGGAGGAGGAGACGCAGGCGCACGCCCTACCCTACCACCGCGTTACCGGTCCGCCATGGCCAAGGCACCGCCCCGCACCCTCCCTGCGCTCCCGAAGGGGGCGCTCGAGTCCCTCCTGGACCGCTCGGGCGCGCTCCTCTTCGTGGTCGACCACCAGCAGGGGCTGGCGAGCGTGAACCGCACGATGGTGGATCGCCTGGAGCTCGACGGCGCCGACCTGGCCGATCTGCGGTCCTTCCTACGGGCGGTGTGCGCCGAGCCCGCGGTGCGCGAGGCGGTGGTCGCGGCCGTGGTGAAGGTGCTCGACGGGGAGCGCGCGCGCAGCGGGGAGTGGACGTTCTCGTCCAAGGGTGGCGATGCCCGCCAGCTCCGGTGGCAGCTCACCGGGTGGGGCGAAGGGGCCGACCGGGTGGTGGTCGCGATGGGCGAAGACGTCACCGATCGCCGCAAGCTGGAGCACTGGGTGCGGCTGCAGAACGCACTCTTGGAGCAGGTGCCGCAGGCCGTGCTCCTGGCCGATCCCGAGGGACGCATCCTGCACTGGTCGGCCGGCGCCGAGAAGCTCCTCGGGTACTCGCCGCGCTCGGCGTTGGAGCGGCCGTTGTCCAACATGCTGGCGGGGGAGGACGCCCGCGCGCGGACGGTCGAGTGGATGGACCGGGCGCGGCGCGAGGGCGCGTTCGACATCGTCCATCCGTTGCGCCGGGAGCGGGGCGACAGCGTGGAGTGCGAGGTGCACGTCGCGCGGGTGCAGAACGAACGTGGGCAGTCGATCGCGATGGCCCTGGTGGCGCAGCCGGTGGCGGCGCCGGTGGTGCCGGCGGGCCCGCGCACCGACGGCTCGGGCAGCGAGCGCGAGCTCGACCGGGCGGTCTCGGCGCTCATCGCGGTGCCGGCGGTGGTGGCCGCGCCCGACGGCTCGGTGCGCGCGTGGAGCCGCGGCGCGGAGCGCCTCGCGGCGATGGGGGCGGCGCGTGCGAAGGGGCAGCGGGTGCTCGACGAGGTGATGATCGTCCCCGAGCTCGGGTGGGACGGGCTCCTCACGCGGCTCGCCGGTCGGGGAAAACACGCCGCGTCGGTGGAGGTGCACCGCGCCAACGGCACCTCCACCCGCGCGGAGCTCGACGCGGTCGCGCTCAAGGCGCCCGACGGCGCCATCGACACCGTGCTGTTGTTGTTCGTCGACCGGGCCGAGACCGACGCGGTGATCCACGAGTCGCGCGCCACCAAGGAGCGCGCGCTGGAGAGCGTGTTCGTCGAGGGCCTGGTGCGCCGGGTGCTCGATGCGTTCGCCCAGTTCGAGCCCGACCACCGCGTGGTGCTCGCGCGCCTGGCCGAGCTGCGCACGCTCGCGCGCATGGTCTCGTCGGGCGCGCCGATGCGCGAGCTCGACCAGTTCACCCGGCGCGCCGACGCCCCGGAGCTCGAGCGCCAGCTCGACGCGGTGATGGACCAGTTCGGCGAGGGGGTGTCCCGCCTGCGCGTCCTGGCCAACGACGTGGTGCGCTTCGCGCAGCGGGAGCCCGAGGCGCCCGCGCCCGTCCGGCTCTCCCGCGAGCTCGAAGCGGCGCGCGACCTGGTCGGCCACTCCTTCGAGAACCGGATCGCGGCCGAGTTCGCGGTCGAGGACCTGCCGCCCGCTCGCGCCGGTCGCGGCCCGCTCCTGCGCGGCCTGTGCCTGCTTTTGCTGGCCGCCGCCGAGAGTTTCCCGCCCGAGCACAGCGGGCGGCTCCAGGTCGACGGCAAGGTGGTCGGCGGGTTCGTCGTGCTCGAGGTGCGCGACAACGGCGCCGGCTACGGCTCGGAGGTGCAAGCCCGCCTCGCCGACCTCGACTTCCTGGCGGCGCAGTCGGGTTTTGCGCCCTTGTTCCTGGGCATGGCGCGCGAGTCGATCCGCGCGGCCGGCGGTTCGCTCGAGCTCGGGAGCGCCATCGGCACCGGCGCGCGCATGAAGGTGAGCTTCCCCGTGGCCGACCAGCCCGGCCCCGTGCGCCCGCTCGACGCGCCGCGCCCCGCGCCCGGGCGGCGCGGCAAGGTGCTGGTGGTCGAAGAGGACGCGCTCCTGCGCCGGGCCTTGGAGCGGCACCTCGGCGAAGTCTTCGAGGTGCACGGGTTCGGCGCGGTGGCCGACGCCATCGGCGGGCTGGCCGACCTCGAGCCGGACGTCGCGGTCCTGAGCTTCCCGCGGCCGGAGAGCTTCGGCTTGCGGTTGTACACCCGCTTCACCGAGGCGGCGCCGGCCCTGGCGCGCAACTGCCTCGTGGTGGTGCCGCCGGGAATCAAGGCCACCACCCGCGAGCGACTCGTCGCGCTCGGGGCGATCGTGCTGCAGCGGCCGGTCGACTTCACCACGATCCGGAGCATCTGCGACCGCCTGTTGCCGGGCGAGATCGTGGCCATCGGCGAGGAGCTGGCCGAGCTGGGGCCCGAGGAAGGGTAGTCCCGGCGCCGCCGCCCCCTCCCGCGGGCTACGGATGAACGCATGGACGTCTGGCTCGTGTTCCGGCTCGTGAAGTTCGTCGGCGTCGCGCTCTTCGCCGGGGGGGTGATGATGGCGACGGGGCCGCGCTCGCAGCGCGAACGGCTCGTCGCGGCGTGGGGGCTCTTGCCGCTCGGCTTCTGCCTGAGCGGCGCGGCGGGCTACGGCCTCCTGAAGTCCACCGGCGGCAGCATGGGCGCGCCGTGGGTGGGCGCGGGGATGTTCGCGAGCGTGGTGGCGCTGCACCTGGGCCTGCTCGGCGCCCGGCCCGCGCAGCGCCAGGCGTGGCGGGGGATCGCGGCGCGCGCGGCGCTCGGAGCCACCATCGGCACCATGGTGGGCCGGGGCGGGGGCAGCGAGTGGCTCGTCTACGGGCTCCTCGGCGGCGGGCTCGCC
Organism: Pseudomonadota bacterium; assembly: GCA_005776735.1. Taxonomy (GTDB): domain Bacteria; phylum Myxococcota_A; class UBA796; order UBA796; family SXON01; genus SXON01. The sequence continues at coordinate 5,180 of SXOM01000049.1, read as the reverse complement.
GCGGGCATCGCGTGGGCGCTGGGCCGGGGGCTCCCGGTCCCGCCGGCCGACCCCGCCCCCGACGCGGCGGCGCTCACGCTGTCGCGGTTCTGGTGGTGGGCGCGGCTCGAGGCCCTCTCGGCCGTGGCGTTGTTCCTGGTCTACATGCCGCTCAAGTACGGCGCCGGCGTGGTGCTCGACGGGGGGCAGGGGTGGTTCGGCTGGATCCACGGCCTGTTCACGCTGGTCTTCCTCAACGGGCTCGCCGATGCGAGACGGGCGGGGGGCTGGAGCGCCGCGACCACGGCCACGGCGTTTGTCGCGGCGATGCTCCCCGGGGGGGCCTGGTGGCTCGAGGCGAGGTTGCGCCGCGGTCCGGCAGCGGGCGCCTGAGCGGCGGCGGGGCGCGGGGCGGCCCCGGTCGACTTCGGGACGGTCGCGCCGCGCCCCCCTCACGTCTCCCTCCCGCGATCCGATCCGGGAGGTGATGGACGCAAACCTGCTCGACACCATCGAACCCTACGCCACCGAGCTCCACTACGCGCCGGGTCAGGTGGTGGTGTGGGAGGGCCAGCCGCAGGACGCGCTGTACCTCGTGCTGCACGGGAAGTTGTCGGTGAGCCAGTCGGTGCGGGGCGAGCTGGAGAGTGTGCTCGCGGAGCTCGGGCCGGGCGCGTCGTTCGGTGAGCTCGCGGTGTTCGACCCCGCGCCGGCCGCCGCGACGGTGACCGCCGAAGAGCGGGCCGTCTTGTGGAAGGTCGAGCGTCGCGGCATCGATCAGCTCGTGGGTGACCCGGACGTCGCGTGGGCGTTGCTCCGTACGATGGCCGGCAAGGTTCGCATGGCCAACGCGCGGTTGGTCGAGGCGGTGCGATGGTCGCTCGACTCGGCCGCGCTCGACCCCGGAGAGTCCTGATGCCCACCGCCGAAACCCTTGCTCGTACGCCGTTGTTCGGGACGCTCCCCGAGGACGTGGTCCTTCGCCTGGCGCCGTGGTTCACCCCGCGTCGGGTCGCCATCGGCGACGTGATCCTGACCGAAGGCGAGCCGGCGGCGAAGCTGGTGATCGTGGTGCACGGGAGCCTCGTGGTCTGCAAGCGCGTGCAGGGCGTCACCGAGGCGCTGGTGGCGCGCGTGGGCCCCGGCGCGCACCTCGGCGAGATCGACCTGGTCGACGGCGAGATGGCCACGGCGACCGTGCTCGCGGAGTCCGACGGCGAGGTGCTCGAGCTCGACGCCGACCGCTTCCGCCGCATGCTCGTGACCGACCGTCCGTTGTTCGCCCACGTGGCGCGGGTCCTGTTCGTGGACCTCGCGGAGAAGGTGCGGGTGACCAACGCCCAGGTGCGCGAGACCATCGCCTGGGGCCTCGACGCCTGCGGCGAGCTGGCGGGGTAGGGCGACGCGCCGCGACCGTCCCGAGGTCGGGCGGGGGCGGGCGCGCGTCGCGGTGCGCCGCGGGCGGTCCGTTGGCCGACACGGTAGGTTGCCGCCGTGAACGCGGACGTCGCCCTCATCGAGCTGCACCGGCTGCTGGACCCGGAGCGGCCGCCACCGTCGGGGTTGTGGTTGGCGCCGCCGGAGTCGGCGGTGCCGCGGGTGATCGAAGCGCTCGAGCTCGACGGCGCCACGCGCGAGAAGTTCATCCTCGTGGGTGCGCTGGGGTGCGGAAAGAGCTCGGAGCTGCGCGCGGTGGCCGAGGCGGTGCGGGCCGAGGGGCGCGACGTGGTGCTGGTCGACCTCGATGTGTCCGGCGTGGACGTGTCGAGCGTCTCGGCGTTCGACCTGCTGTACCTCACCGCGGCGGGCGTGCTGCGCTCGGCGCCCGAGGCCGACCAGGAGCGCTGTTTCAAGGAGCTCGCCCGCGCCTCCGCGCCGGCGGGTGCGGGCGACGGGGTGGGGGGCGCGGCCGAGGTCCTGGGCGCGTTTGCGTCGGCGGCGAGCACGGCGGGCGAGTCGGTGGCGGCCGCCGCGGGCGCCGGCGGTGTCGGGAAGGCCGCGGGCGCGATGTTGACGCTCGCGGCGGCCAGCATCCGGCTCATGAAGCAGGACGGCCTGGTGCAGTCGGCGTCGCCGAGGGGGCGCGCGTTGCAGGCGGTGGCCGACGACATCGCCGCGACGGTGCGCGCTTCGGGGCGCCCGTTGCCGCTGTTGGTGGTCGACGGCCTGGAGAAGATGAACGGGCAGTCGGTGGAGCGGTACCACCAGGTGTTCCAGTACACGCGCTTGTTGGCCGACGCGCCGTGGCCGATGGTCGTGTCGGCTCCGCCGGTGTCGATGACCGAGGTGTCGGCGGAGTACGGCTTCGAGCCGCTCCCGCTCTACGGCTTCGGCACCGACGCGGCGGGCCAGGAGCAGTTGTTGCAGGCGCTCGAGCTGCGCTTTGCGAAGGCCGAGGTGGCGGTCGACGTGAGCACCCGCGAGGCGCTCACCGCGATCGTCGCGGCGAGCGGCGGCTTCCCGCGGCACGCGGTACGGATGACGCGCTCGGCGGTGCGCGCGGCGCGCCGGGCGGGCCGCACGGGAGTCGTCCGCGCCGACGCCGAGGAGGCCCAGCGACTGCTGGCCGAAGAGCTGGCGCGCGCGCTCAACGCCGAGTCGCTGGCGGTGTTGCGGTTCGTGGCCGATCGCGGGGTGCTCCCCGGCGCCGATGCCGTCGCGGCGGCCCTCTTCGCCCACGGGCGGCTGTTGGCGCTCCGGCCGGCCCGAGGCGCGCGGCGGCCGCGGTTCATCGTCCATCCCCTGTTGGCCGACGACGTGGCGGCGTGGACCGCCACGTCGGGATGAGCCGCGCCGTGGCGGGGCGCTACGAGGAGGCGGTGCGCGCGGCGCTCCCGCCGCGCGAGCTCGCTTCGCCGGGCTTCGGGGTGCTGGAGTGTGCCCCGGGCGAACACGACGCGGTGGCCGCGGCGCTGGAGGCCGTGGAGCCGGGGTGGGAGCGGCGGGCGCTGGCCGAGCTGCCGGAGTCGGCGCCGGCGGCGCGCGGGGTGGTGTGTGGGCTCCCGGCCGACGCCGGCACGGTGCTCCCGCGCGTGAACCAGCGGCGGGGGTGGCTTTCGGGGCGCGGGGTGCGGGTGGTGCTCGTGCTCGACGCGGCGGAGCGTGTGCGGTGGGGGGCGGGCGCGCCCGACATCGACTCGGTGCTGGAGTTCAGCGGGGTGCTGCCGCTGGAGGCGGGCGTGGTGGACGAAGCGGCGGCCAGGGCCGCCCTCGCCGCCTGGAACGTGACCCGGTGGGGCCGGCTCGACCTGCGCGGGCTCGTGCGCTCCGAGGGCGAAGACGTCGCCTGGCCGATCACCACCGTCGCGCAGGAGCTCGACGTCGTGTCGTACGACGACGTGCCGTCGCCGCAGCGGTTCCCATTGCGCTGGCTCCACGCGCACGGGACGGCCGCGTCGCGGCGCGCCGCCCCGGCGGTCGCGGTCCTGGGCCCTCCCGGGGGCGGCAAGACCGTCCTGTTGCGGACGCTCGCGCTCCGGGGCGCGGGGGCGCAGGTGCTCGCGCCGTTGTCCGCGTTGGGCGTGCCCCGTTCGGCGGCCGAGCTCGTCGGGGCGCTCGAAGCGTGGCTCCTCGGGGAGGGACTCGCCTACGGGCGGTGCCTGAGGAGCGCGCTCGCCGAGGGCACGGTGACCCTGCTCCTGGACGGGCTGGACGAGGTCGGGGGCCGGGCCGAGCGGGTGGCGGTCGCGCGGGCCGTGGACGAGCTGGTGGTGGCGTTCCCGCGCGCGCCGCTCTGGGTGACCGCGCGCGTCGCGGGCTACGGCGACGCGCGGCTGCGGAGCTGCGTGCCGGTCGTGCTCCAGCCGCTGAGCGACGCGCAGGTGCGGTCGTTCCTCGCGGCGTGGTGCGGGCAGTACGCGGTCGATCGTGCCGGCGCCGCCGCGCGCGCCGGGGGCGAAGCCGACGGGCAGCGGCTCGCGGCCGAGATCCTCGGCCTGCCGCAGCTCCGGGCGCTCGCGCGCAGCCCGCTGATGCTCACGGTGCTCGCGGTCGTACACCGCGCCGGCGTGCAGCTCCCCAACCACCGCGCCGAGCTGTACCTGCACGCGTCGCGGGTGCTCGTCGAGCGGTGGAACCTCGTGCGCTCGCTCGCTTCCGGCACCGACGCGCGCGCGCCCCTGCGGCTGACCGACGCCCTCCGGGTGCTGGGGCCGGTGGCCCTGGGGATGGTGCGCTCCGGAGCTCGCGCGGTCAGCACCGCCACCCTCGCGCGTGCGGTCACCCACGCGCTCGCGGACGGGAGGCTCCGCTTCGCGGGCAGCGCGGACGACGTCGTGGAGCTGTTCAAGGGCAGCCTCGGCCTGTTCGTCGAGGTGGGACCGGACCGGTGGGCGTTCCTGCACCTGACCCTCGCGGAGTACTTCGCGGCGCTCGAGCTCGTGCGCACCGGCGCGCTCGAGGCGCTGGCCGACGACCCGGTCGAGGCGTTCTACCCGGAGTGGCGGGAGATCCTGCTCCTCGCCGCCGGCGAGCTCGGGGTGAACCGCGGCGAAGATGCACGGGTCGACCGCCTCGTGCGCACCCTGGTCGCGGGCGCGCAACGGCGCCGCGGCGCGCCCTCGGCGGTCGTGCCGTCGGTGCTCGGGGGCCTGTTGGCCGACGACCCCAACTTGTCTCGGGAGCTCGCGGCGCTCCTGGTCGGGGTGCTGGTTCCGACGTGGTGGTTCGAACGCGCCTATGGGCCGCGCGGCGTCCGGGCGGTGATGCGCGAAGCCCGGCAGCTCATCGCCGGGCAGCTCGAGCGTGGGCCCCACGCCGAGCGCCTGCGCGCCGCGCTGCGTGAACACTACGGCGGGGCCGACCTCCGCAGGCTCGTGCGCAACATCGCGACGGGCTCGCCGGCGTCGGCGACTCACCTGTGCGAAGCGTTGCGGCTGGCCGGGGTCGACCCCGGCCGCCTCGTGGCGGAGGCCCTGGCGCACCCCGAGGCACGCGCCAAGATGTCCGCCGCGGCGTGGATGACCGGGGCGTGGTACCGCGACGGCAACACCGTCCGCGTCGAGCTCAGCGCGAGCGCGTGGCTCGACGCGCGGGTGCGCGCCGCCGAAGCGCTGGTCTTGCGCGTGCGGCTGCGCGAGCCGGGCACGCGCCAGGGCCGGACCGTGACCCTCGCGTGGGCCGACGCGACGCCGCTCTCGACCGACGCGGGGCTCGTGCTCCACCTGCCGCCGCTCCCCGCGCCGGCCGCGTTCACCGCCGAC
>SXOM01000340.1 GCA_005776735.1 Pseudomonadota bacterium | reverse complement strand
GTGAACGCGCCCTTCTCGTGGCCGAAGAGCTCGCTCTCGAAGAGCGCCTCGGGAATGGCGCCGCAATTGACGGTGATGAACGGCGCGGCGCGCCGCGCGCTCTGGGCGTGGAGCGCCCGCGCGACCAGCTCATTGCCGGTGCCGCTCTCGCCGACCAGGAGCACGGTCGTCGGCGAGTCGGCGACGCGTTCGACCAGCGAGAACACGCGCTGCATCCCGGGCGTGCGCCCGACGAGATCGAACCGACCCGGCTCGCCGGTGAGCAAGGCCTCGTCGAGCCAGTTGCGGCGCCGCGCGCGCTCCACCCGCAGCGCCTTCTCGACCGAGTGCTTGAGCTCGTCGAGGTCGAACGGCTTGGTGATGAAGTCCTGCGCGCCGAGCTTGAGCGCTTCGACCGCGGCATCGATCGTGCCGTGCGCGGTGATGAGGATGACCGGCAGGCCCGGCTGCTCGCGGATGCACCACGCCAACAGCTCGAGCCCGCTCATCCCCGGCATCTTCAGGTCGCTGATGACCAGGTCGTACGGGGTGGCGCCGAGGGCGGCGACCGCCTCGGCCCCGTCGGAGGCAACCGCCACGTCGAAGCCGTCGCGCGTGAGGTGGGCCTTGAGGACGGTTCGGATCGAGGGTTCGTCGTCGACGACGAGCACGCGGGCGCGCATCGCGGCGTCCATAGTCCGGCAAGGGGTGGCCGGCGAGTCAGGTTCCTGTTGCATTCCATGACGACGTCTTTTCGGGGTCGCGCGTTTGGGGTAAACAACCCCCGCCCGAGGAGCCGCTCCGCATGTCGTACCTCCGCCCCCTTTTCGTCGCCGCGCTCGCGCTCGGGGTCTCGGCCGCCGCGCTCGTCGTGGCGCCGCCCGCGCAGGCCGCCTCCGCGACCGACTTCGCGCTCCGCGATCTCAACGGAACCCAGCACAAGCTCTCGCAATACGCCGGGAAGGTCGTGCTCCTCAACTTCTGGGCCACGTGGTGCGGCCCCTGCCAGGTCGAGATGCCCCACCTGGAGGCGATGCACAAGGAGCTGGGGCCCAAGGGCCTGGTCATCCTGGGGATTTCGACCGACGATGCCAAGCTCGACGCCACGGTCAAGCCGCTGGTCAAGGGGAAGGGGCTCACCTACACGATCCTCCGCGACCCGCAGACCACGGTGGTGAGCCAGTTCAACCCCGCCAAGACCCTGCCGTTCAACGTGCTGGTCGACAAGGCGGGCCAGGTGGCCAAGGTCCACGCCGGCTACAACCCCGGCGACGAGGTCGCGCTCAAGGCCGAGCTCGTCGAGCTGATGGCGAAGTGACGATGGGCCGGGTGGTCGCTTCGTCGGGGCTCGGGGTGCTGCTCGCGCTGTGCGCGCCGCGTCCGGCCTTGGCCGACGACCTCCCGGACCCGGCGCCCACCACGGTCGCGCCCGTGGCCGGCACGCTCCAGGGGGGCGCCACCCACGGGCTCGAGGAGTTCCGGTTTCGGCACTACCAGTCCGACGAACGGTTGCCCGACTTCCCCGACGAGCCGGTCTTCGACTACCAGGAGGTCGTGCAGCGCCTGCAGGTGTCGGGCGGAAGCTCGTTTCTCCTGCTCGGTGCGCAGCTCGACGCGGTCACCCTGTTCTCCAACGAGTACATCCTCGACGACGAGCGCGTGTTCGAGCGTGAGCTGTGGGGCGAGGGCCTGGTCGGCCCGCACCCGAACTGGTGGTTCACGGTCGAGAAGGTGTGGCTGCAGGGCACCACCGGCGGTTTTGCGTGGACGCTCGGCGATTCCTACCAGGCCTTCGGCCGCGGCCTCGCGCTCAACGTCGTGAAGAACACCGACATCGACGTGGACACGTCGTTGCGGGGCGCCCACGGCAAGCTCACCGCCGGCGACTGGGAGGTCACGGCGGTCACCGCGCTGGCCAACCCGCAGCAGGTGCGCCTGGAAAACCCCAACCTGAACCTGCGCGCCGACCGCCCCCACGGCGTTCATGGCGTCCGCATCGAGCGTTTCGGGCGGGTCCGCTTCGGTGCGCACGGCGTGGCGTACCAGTTCGTGCGCCAGCTCGACGAGGCGCAGGACCCGTTCTCCACCTACGGCGGCGACGTCGACGCCGGCGTGGTCGGCGCCACCGTGGAGGCGTCGTCGGTCGGCCCCTTCGACCTCGGGGCCGCGTTCGACTGGATCGCCTACGGCGCCGACGACATCACGGCCGACCACGGGTACGGCGCGTACCTCAGCGCGTCGGCGTACCCGGGCATCGCGAGCGTGCTCGTGGAGGGCAAGCTGTACCGCGACACCGAGTGGCTCAACCAGTTCTCGGGGTTGGACGGCTACGAGCTCTCGACCGGCCCTTCGCTGGAGTACGAGCGGGCCATCACCGAGGACTCCTCGGCCACGCTCAACAGCAACGACATCTTCGGCGGGCGGGTGCGCACCGACTTCGCGCTCGGTCAGGGCGGGAGCATGGTCACCCCCTACGTCTCGGCGGCGGCGTTCCGCGACCAGGACCTCGGCGGCGTCCACTTCAACGAAGCCCCGGAGACGGTGGTCCACGGGCTGGGCGGAATCGTCGCCGTGGTGGGCGAGTTCCACATGCTGGCCAACGCGGGCTACCGCACCGACCTCCGCGACGACTCCCCCGCCGCCAATCCCGGCGACAGCACCGTGCACGCCGACCTCGCCATCACCATCCCCCTGGCGCACCACCTCAGCATCGAGCTGGCGCCGAGCGTCTTGCGGTACCACTGGGGCGAAAACCCGGTGCAACAGCAGGACTACACCGACTTCTCCAGCACCGCCGCGCTGAAGATCGGCACGCCGTGGGCGCTCCTGGTGTACGCCGACTACAGCGACAACCCGCTCATCACCTCGACCGGCAACGTGAGCGACAACGTGTACATGGCGGGGGAGGTGCAGTGGCAGCCCACCAGCGCCACGACCGTGAAGGCGTTCTATGGGGCCTACCGCGCCGGGATCCGGTGCGCGGGCGGCCAGTGTCGTTCACTCCCCGGCTTCGAGGGGGCTCGCGCCTCGTTCACCGCCAACTTCTGAGGATTATCGGATGCTCCTGACCGTTCTCTGCCTCTCCGCCGCTTGGTCCGCGCCGCTCAAGGTCACGGCCTGGAGCGCGTCGACCACCGCCGCGGCGACGGATGCACGCAGCTTCGACGCGACGAACCTCGGGGACGGCAAGCAGACCACCGCGTGGGCCGAAGGCGACGACGGCGCCGGCCTCGGCGCCTGGGTGCAGGCCGACTTCGGCGCCCCCAAGACCGTCACCACCATCACGGTGTGGGGCAGCAACTGGTACAACACCGAATACTTCGGCCATTACAACCGCCCCAAGACGCTGGTCGCCGAGTACGGCGACGGCAGCACGGAGGAGTTCACGGCCACCGATGCGCAGGCGCCGCAGGTGCTCAAGCTCAAGGCGCCGAAGAGCACCCAGACCGTGAAGCTGAGGGTCAAGGGCGTCTACTCCGGAAAGGGCGTCGACACCGCCATCTCCGAGATCAAGTTCGCCGACGGCACGATCGAGGGCCCGGTGCCGGTCGCCGCGGTCAGCGCGTCGTCCATCGCGGCGGCCGACGCCGACGGCAACTACGACGCCGGCAACGTCGCCGACGGCATCGCCGACTCGATGTGGTGCGAAGGCAACCCCAAGAGCGACGGCGCCGGTGAGTGGCTCGACCTGTCGCTCGCGCGCCGCTCGCCGGTGTCGGCGCTGAAGGTTCGCGCGGGGGCCGGCTTCTCGCCCGAGCTGTTCAAGCAGGTCAACCGCCCCGTCAGCGCGACCGTGAGCTTCTCCGACGGCGCCACCGAGACGCTGACCTTCAAGGACTTTCCGTTCGAGCAGAACCTGACGTTCGCGGCCAGCCACACCACCGACCGCGTGCGGGTGCAGTTCACGGCGGCGAAGAAGGGCGACAAGTACGACGACCTGTGCGTGACCGAGATCACGGTGGTCCCCTGAGCGCCGCGTACGCGCTTTCTGCACGCCAGCGGCCGGCCGGTTCGCTAAGCTACCGATCGAGGCTGCCCATGCGTCTTTCCGTCGCGCTCCTGCCCCTGGCGCTCGTCGCCTGCGACACCGGGTACAACATCAATCGGGTTCCCCTGACCGAGGAATTCGACCAGGCCCCGTCCAACAAGGTCGACATCCTGTGGGTCATCGACGACAGCACGTCGATGACCGAGGAGCAGGCGTCGGTCAAGGCGGCGGGGGTCGACTTCCTGGAGCAGCTCGAGACCGCCGACATGGACTTCCACCTCGGCGTCATCACCACCGACGGGGACTCGACCAACACCAAGGCGGGCGTGCTGCTCGGCACCCCGGCCTACCTCACGTCCGAGTGCCGCACGGCCGGTACGGTGTGCACCTACGCCGACCAGTTGGCCGAGCGCTTCGAGCCCGGCACCGGCGGCAGCGACCAGGAAAAGGGCCTCGAGGTCGCGCTCTCCGCCGTGAGCAAGCCGCTCACCGAGACGTTCAACGAGGGCTTCGTCCGCGACGACGCGCTCTTGATGATCATCCAGCTCACCGACGAGAACGACTGCTCGGACAGCGGCCGGCTCGGCCCGACCGCCACCGGCGAAGACTGCTACAACCGGTACGGCGAGCTCACGCCGGTCGGCGATCTCGTCGCCGGCCTGCGCGACGCCAAGGCGCAGACGGGCACGGGCGAGGTCGTGATGTCGGGCATCATCGGCCCCGAAGCCACGGCCAACTGCCAGTTCGCGGTCAACGGCAAGCGGTACCGCGAAGCGATCAAGATGCTCGGCGGGGTCGAGGCCGACATCTGCCTGGCCGACTACTCGCCGGTCATGCAGTCGTTGGGCCTCGCGGCGACCGGCATCATGACCAACTTCCAGCTCTCGCACGCCGCGGCGTACAACGTGGACGACGCGGAGACCGAGCGCGACGAGTCCGAGGGCAACCCCGAGGTCACCGTCGACGGCACGGCGATCAAGGAGGATGCGACCAACGGCTGGACGTACCTCGAAGACTACGCGCAGATCCAGTTCAACGGCGAGTCCGTGCCGGCGCGGGGGGCGCACATCGTCGTCACCTACTACTCGGCGGGCCCGGTGCCCGAGCCGCCGTCGGACGGCAGCGCGAGCTGAGCGGGTGCAGCGGCCGCCCGTCCGGGTCGTCTGCGCGTGCGTGGTGCGCGACGCGCGGGTCTTCGTCGCCCGGCGCGGCCCCACGATGGAGCACGCGGGGACGTGGGAGTTCCCCGGGGGCAAGGTCGAGCCCGGCGAGACCGACCACGGCGCGCTCCGGCGGGAGCTCGTCGAGGAGCTCGCGTGGCGGGTCGAGGTCGACGGCCTGGCTGGCGAGGGGACCACCGGCAGGGTGCACCTCGTGGGCTACCTGTGCCGCGCCGATGCGGAGCCGACCCTCACCGAGCACGACGCCGCCGGGTGGTTCGGCACCGACGAGCTGTGCGCGCTCGGGTGGGCGCCCGCCGACGCCCCGGTGCTCGCGGGGTTGATGGCGCTGCTGGGCGCCACGCCGCGACCGGCCTGAACGATTCAACGTCCGGCGCGTGGCGCGCACCGCGTGCGATGGCGTCCCGACACCTGCCGACGAGCGGACGGGCCTTCGCCATCGCCCACGGGCTACTCGCTGACCGGATGGTCGAACTGGGCCTCGGCCGATTGGCGAGCCCGGAAGCCCGGCCCGGCGTCGCTGCCCACGAAGGTGAAGCCGCGCGCCAAGAGCCAGCGCCACCCGTAGTCCTTCAGCCGGGGGGCGAGCCACTGCCGGGTGGGCCGCCACAGGAGCAGGAGGCCGACCACGTCGGAGAGGTAGCCGGGCGTGACGAGCAGGACGCCGCCCACCAGGGCGAGCACCCCCTCGACCAGCTTGTCGGCGGGCGGCTCCCCGCGGCGCAGGCCCGCGAAGAGCTCGGCCAGCACGGTGCTGCCGGCCCGCTTGCCCAACCACGCGCCGAGGATGCCGGCCACGACGAGGCTCGCGGTGGTGGGGAGCGCGCCGAAGCGCGACCCGACCTCGATGATGAGCCAGGTCTCCAACGCCGGCACCAGGGTGAAGAGCAAGAAGAGCCCGAACGCCGTCCTCATGACGTGACCTCCGCACGCTTGGCCGCTTGCCACCACTCCTCGAGCTGGGCGAGCCCCGCGTCGGCCGGCTCGATGCCGGCGGCGGCCGCCTGCGCTTCGACCGCGCGGAACCGGCGCTCGAAGCGTTGGTTGGCGACGCGCAGGGCGTCTTCGCCGGCCACGCCGACGAAGCGGCCGAGGTTGGCCAACGCCAGGAGCAGATCGCCGTATTCGTGCTCGACCCGCGCCGGATCGCCCGAGGCGAGCGCTTCGCCGAGCTCCGCCCGCTCTTCGTCGACCTTGGCCAACACCCCGGCGAGGTCGGGCCAGTCGAACCCCACGCCCGACGCCTTCTCCGCCACGCGGTGGGCGCGCACCAGGGCGGGCAACCCCAGCGGCACCCCGTCGATGCGGGAGCGGCCCGCCTTGGCCTTGCGGCGCTCCCAGGCGGCGTTGGTGCCCGCGCCCGCCGACGCCGCTTCCCCGAAGACGTGGGGGTGACGTTCGACCATCTTCTGCGTGATGGCCTCGGCGGCGCCGTCGAGGTCGAAGTCGCCCCGCTCTTCGTACAGGCGCGCGAGGAAGACGAGCTGGAACAACACGTCGCCCAGCTCCTCCTTCACGCGCGCGGCGTCGTCGGCGTCGAGCGCATCGAGCAGCTCGGCCGCTTCTTCCACCAGGTACACACGCATGGACGCGACGGACTGCGCGCGGTCCCACGGGCACTCGGCGCGCAGCCGTGCGACCAGGGACCGGAGCTCACCGAGGGCGGACACCCGGGTACTGCTAAGCACCCGGCGAGGCGCGGCTACTGTTCGGGCACCGTGAGCGCGACGGCGGTGAGCACCGGGATGTCGACCTCGCCCTCGAGCATCGGCTGGCCGTCGGCCGAGGTGAGCTCGCCCGCGAGCACCCAGCCCGACTCCAGCGGCAACGCCGCGTACCACACGTTCAGGCGCGTGCCGGCGGGCAGGTTGGGGTTCACGAACCGCATGGTGCCGCTGCCTTCGCCTTCGAACTCGCCGAGCCAGATCATCTGGAGGACCTCGGCGTCGGGCAGCTCGACCGGCGGCCGGTCGCCGACGCCATCGGTGAGCGTCCAGGTGAGCTCGGTGATGGGCTCCTTGAGCGCCGACTCGTAGCTGGCGCCGTCGGCCACGATCGTGGCCACCATGCCGAGCCAGTGTTCGTCGGCGTCGGCCGTGAGGTCGATGGTGCCGGTGTACTCGTGGAGCTTCACGTCGACGGTCTGCGTTTCACCGTCGACCAGCGTGATCGGCGCGTAGGGGGCGCCCCACTCGCTCGGGCCGGTCGGGAGCACGTAGTAGGAGGCGACCTCGGCCGCGAGGCCGGAGATGGTGTACGCGCCGGCGGCATCGGTCTTGGCGGTGAGGCACAACGCCCTGCACACGTTCACCCGGAAGTTCTCCGCCGGGCTGCCGTCGGGCAGGGTGATGGTGCCGGTGACGGTGGCGCCCGTCGTGCCCGAGTCGGTGTCCGAATCGGTGTCGGTGTCGGTGTCCGAATCGGTGTCGGTGTCGGTGTCGGCGGTGTCGCCGGTGTCGGAACCGGAGTCCGTGGAGCAGCCGAAGACGAAAGCCAGGAGCGGGAGGGTGCGCATCGCCGTCAAGTACACGATCTCGCCGTGGCCCACAAGGCGATTTCCGACGCGGGCGGGTTAGGTCGGCTGCGCGATGTCCACCCCCTCCGCGCCGCAGGCCTTCGGGCCGTACCAGCTCCTGGAGAAGATCGCGACGGGTGGCATGGCCGAAGTTTTTCGCGCACGCTCCACCGGCGCGATGGGGTTCGAGAAGATCCTCGTGGTCAAGCGCATCCTCGATCAGCTCGCCAAGGACGACGAGTTCCGCGAGATGTTCAAGAACGAGGCGCGCATCGCGGCCGAGCTGTCGCACGTCAACATCGTCCAGGTGTTCGAGCTCGGCCAGCACGAAGAGCACCTGTACATCGCGATGGAGTACGTCCACGGGCTCGACCTCGCGCGCCTGTCCGCGCGGGCTCGCTCGCTGGGCGACTTCCCGCTCAGCCTCGCACTCTTCGCCACCGGCGAGGTGCTGAAGGCGCTGGCCTACGCGCATGGGCACACCGACGACCAGGGGCGGCCGCTCCACCTCGTCCATTGCGACGTCTCCCCGCAGAACGTGCTCATCAGCTTCTCGGGCGAGGTCAAGCTCACCGACTTCGGCATCAGCCGCGCCGCGGTCCAGAAGGCCGACGCCAACGTGATCCGTGGCAAGTACAGCTACATGTCGCCCGAGCAGGCCGAGTCGCGCCCGCTCGACGGGCGGAGCGACCTGTTCTCGCTCGGCACGATGTTGTACGAGCTGTTGACCGGCCGGCGCCTGTTCAAAGCGGCCAGTCGCGACGAGACCCTGGCCCGCGTGCGTCGCGCCGAGGTGCCGAGCCCCAGGCCGTACCGCAAGGAGATCAGCGAAGAGCTCGAGGGTTTCCTGCTCAAGACGTTGTCCCGGCAGCCGGAGGACCGGTGGCACGACGCGCAGGAGATGTACGACGCCCTGTCGAAGATCATCGTCGGCGAAGGGCATCGCGCCACCAACAGCGACCTGAGCGCGTACCTGCGCGACGTCATCGAAGCGGCCAACGCCGCGGCCATCCCGTCGGCGCCCGGCCGGTCGGCCGCGTCTCGCTCCACGCCGCCCACGCCGGTGGTCGTGCTCGCGCTCGAGGCGGCCCCGCCGCCGCGGTCCATCGCGTCGCCGCGGCAGTCCATCCCCGCGCTCACGCAGGAGTGGATGGGGGTGATCGCCGAGAGCCAGGGCGAGGTGTGGGAGCGCGGCGAGGGCAGCCTGCTGGTGGTGTGGGGCGCCGGCGGCGGCCTACGCGAGGCCGTGGGGCGCGCGCTCCGGTCGGCGCTCACCTTGCACCGCCTCACGTCGGCGGCGGGCTACCGGCTCTCCGCGGGCGTGGCCCCGGGGGTGTGCCGCCTGCGCCCCGACACCCAGCGCCCCGGCGACGGGTGGGAGCTGGCCGGGCCGTTCTACCTCGCCCGGTGGATGATGAACCTGAGCGCCCACCGCGGGCGCATCCTGCTCACCGAGGTCGGCGCCCGGCAGGTCGAGCAGCCCACCGTCCTGCTCGGCCGCATCCCCATCCAGGGGAACCGCTACATCAACCTGCACGAGGTGGCGTAGTCCCGTCGTCGACCACGCGCAGTCGGTCCACCCGGAAGGTCCGCTCCGCGTCGCGAAGGTGGCACCACGCGCCCACGCGCGAGCGCGTGAGCTTCTGGACGGTGATGGTGCGCCGGGTGGCGGGCCGCTCCGGGAACTCGCCGGAGAGGTAGTCGACCACGATCGGCGCCTGCCGCTCGCGCGCATGGTCGAGCACCGCGAGCAGGGAGTCGAGCTCGGCGGGGGTGCGGCGCCGGGACAGGAGCTGTACGTGCTCCAGCCGCAGCTCGCCGGCGGGGTCGGCGATCCGCACCAGGCGCCCGGCCAGGTGCCAGGTGGCGTGGGCGTCGTCGAGCGCGCGGTGGGCGCGCGCCCGGTGCAGGCCGAAGCGTTCGCACAGGGTGCTCAGGCGGTGGTCGCCGCTGGCGAGCACCCGGCGGGCGAGCCCGAGCGTGTCGACCACCGCGAGGCGGGGCGCGGGCCGCCCGGCGAGGGCGAACTCCATCTCCAGGAACGCGATGTCGAAGGACGCGTTGTGCGCGACGACGACGGCGCCGTCGAGCCACCGGGAGAGCTCGTCCGCGATCGCCGCGAACGGCGGCGTGCCGGCGAGCATGTCGTCGGTGATGCCGTGGATGTGCGTGGCGGCCACCGTGCGGCCCGGCTGTACGAGCGTCTGCCAGGTGCGCGGCGCTTCGCCCGGGCGGCCGCGGACCACGGCGACCTCGATCACCCGGTCGCCGCGGCTCGGCGACAAGCCCGTCGTCTCGAAGTCCAGCGCCGCGATGGGCAGTTGGAGGAAGGGACGATCGGCGGGAAACGGCAGCGCGTCGTTCACTCGGGCTCGACGGGCTCGCGCATGAACTCCGGGATGCCCGGGGGGGTGAACACGCCGTCGCCGTCGGCGTCGACCCAGATCGGGTTGGTCAGCGCAAACGGAAGCACGGGCCCGTCCCGCGGGATGGGCACGCCGGGCGAGACGAACGCGCCGACCGCCGGGACGGTCGAGAGCGCCTCGACCACGACGTCTTGGAGCTCGACGGGCGGGATCTCGACCGGGCTGAACACCGGCGCGAGGTCGTCGTCGCCGAGCGCGATGACCACGAACCAACTGTCCTTGTCGACGGTGACGTCGAGGGTCTGCTGCATCTTGATGACGTCGGGGTCGAGCCCCTCCCACTCGTGGACCAGCACACCGTTCTGGTACAGCTCCACGCGGTCGACGCTCATCCACGTCGGGGCCTGCACCTCGATGGAGAAGGTGACCGCCCCGTCGGTCGGGGTGACGGTGTCGCCGACCATGGCGCCGTCGTCGGTCTCGAAGCGGACGAACGGCCCGTAGCTCGCGACGACCCGCCCCGCCTTCACCGCGTCGGCCACGGCCTGCTCGTCGAGCCCCGCCGGCTCGTCGCGCTCGACGTAGACGTAGTTGCGCGGGCAGCCGGCCTCGATGGAGAAGCGGCCGTGCGTGTCGGAGTTGCCGATCGCGGTGACCCGCACGCCGGTGTTCAGCAGCGTGAACCAGTCGTCGACCTGGCCGTCGTGACCGTAGCCGAGGCGGTACACGTCGGCGTCGAGATCGAGCTGCTCCTGGGCGGTGCGCTCCACGAGGTCGTACGGCCGGACCGGCTCCCCCGCGGCGTAGCGGTCGAGCTCGGGCTGGGTGGGCGTGCGGATGAGCTCGGTGCGCTTGCCGTTGAGGAGCTCGAGCGCGTCGAACTCGGTGGTGAAGTTCAGCGGCTCCTTGAGGATGGGGTTGGCAAACGACAACGTCGGCGTCGACACCTTGCCGTCGTAGGCGCTGAACCCGAACTGGTCGAAGTAGCCGAGGATGCCGTCGCGCGGGTGCGCGACCATGCGCATCGGCTCGTAGCCGGCGCGGACGCCGAGGTCTTCGAGCTCGCCCAGGATCTCGATCGGGGTGAGGCCGGTCCAGTCGAACGCCCCGCCCTGGTCCTTCAGCGTGTCGTCGGCGAGCGGGAAGCCGATGTAGTGGCCGACCTCGAGCGTGGTCGTCTCCAGGCCCACCGCGGTCTTCACGAAGGGTTCGAGGTCGAGGGCCTGCACCACCGGCGCGTAGTCGGTGAGGTAGTCGTGGTCGGAGCTGGTGAAGAACTCCACGCCCTCGGCGACCATGGTCACCACGCGGTTCTCGAGGGACACGCCGCTGTCGAAGCTGTGGCTCGCGTGGACGTGGAAGTCGGCGCTGACCCAGCCGTCGGACTCCACCGAGTGCACCACCTGCAGGGTGAGGTCGGCCGCGCCGTCCTCGCGGATGGTGAAGACCTCGGACTCCGCCAGTTCGTACTCCAGCCCGCGGCTGGCGATGGCGCGGTAGGTGCCGGGGGGCAACGTGGCGCTGCCTTCGCCGTGGGCCAGGAAGAACGCCGCCGCCGCGTTGCCGGTGACGATGGTGTCGCCGTAGGCGCGGTTCAGCGGGCTGGTGCCCTCGTCGGGGACGACCGTGACCTTGGCGGGGACCGGCCGACCGGTCTCGTCCACCACCTCGACGTGCAGCGCGCCCGCGCGCCGCGCCGGCATCGCGACCGTGACCTCCTCGCCGTCGACGACCTCGATGGCGACGCGTTCGCCGTCGGGGTACCCCTCGCGGTGCACGAGCAGCTCGTAGCTGCCGGGGGGCAAGGACCCGCCGAAGCTGCCGTCGGGCTGGGTGTCGTCGCCGACGTCGGACATCCACTGGTTCCACGGCGCGTCGGCGCCGGCCTGGAAGACCAGCACGTCGGCGTGTGACACAGCGACCCCGGTGCCCTCCTCGAGGACATGCCCGCGCACCGTGCCGTGCGCGAGGCCGCGTGCTTCGATCAGCGCGTCGAGCGCGCTCCCGACGTCGCCCTTGCCCACCGCGAACCAGCGCGTGTACTGCCACACCCCGCCGCCCGAGAAGCGGTCGTACTCTTCGTCGCCTTCGCCGGTGTCGCCCTCGTCGGTGACGGTGCCGATGCGGCCGGCGCCGAACGTCGCGGTCTGCGACGAGGTGAAGAGGGGCACGAACAGGTCGCCGCCGTCGGCCATGATGGCGTACGACACGCCGTCGGCCACGCCCGCGAGGAACGGGTACCGGAACGGGCTCTCGAACGTGTTCTTGCCCGCCGACACCGCCTCGGACACGAGCTGGTCTTCGTCGAAGCCGCCGCCGGGGGCGAACACGTCGACGCTGCCGCCCTGCAGGTAGAAGTCGCCGAACGACAGGCCGCTCACCATCGCGTACTCGAGCAGCTTCAGCTCGGTGGTGGAGCCCTCGACCTCCACCGCGTCGGTGAACTCGGCGGTCAACGATGCGGTCGTGACCATCTTCACCGCCGGGGAGCCCGGATCGAGGATGTAGTCGTTGGTGATGACGAACTCGGGCTGGTCGACGATGGCCCAGAGCGGCGACAACATCGTGAGGAACGGCGCCCCGGTGGCCGACGCGCGGATGATGGCCGCCTCGGTGGCGCTCCCCTCCTGGAGCACGACGACCTCGCCCGCTTCGTCGACCGCGGCGATGTTCATGTTGACCGTGGAGAAGACCTCGGCGATCTGGTCCTTTCCGTGGCCGGCGCCGTACTTCGGGTCGGGTCGCTGCAGGTCGGCGTCGGCGAGGGTGCCGCCGTAGGGCGACGGACCCATCGAGTAGCGCGGCCCGAGGATCGCGACGCGGATGCGGTCGTTCTCCAACAGGTAGTCGCCCGGGCGCGCCGTGGCCTTGGGACCGCCGACGGTGTCCGTCAACGTGTCGATCTGTCGGGCGGAGGCCCATTCGGACGAGGTGGAGCAGCCGAGGATCGCGAGGAGCAGCATGGCGGTGGTACGATATCGCTTCGAGCCCGTACCCACATGCCGATGCTCCTCGCCCTCGCACTTTCTTCAACCGCCCACGCCGAAGATCACGCGCCGCCACCGCCGCCCGCCGGGACCTTCCCGTTCGCGGTCGATGGCGCGGCCGTGCGCCCGACCGCCCTGCTCCAGGTGTGGCTCACCGCGTACGACATGGACGTCGACGCGCAGGCCGACTCGACCGGGTACGGCGATCCCGAGGATGATCCAGGCTTGAAGATCAAGCGCGCCCGCGTCGGGCTCGCGGGGGACATCAAGCGGTGGCAGTACCGCCTGACCATCGGCACCAGCGCGCCCTACGACGGCCTGGAGCCGGCGAGCGAGCCCATCGAGATCGTCGACGCCTGGGTGGGCGTGGAGCCGGTCAAGGGCATGGACATCCGCGCCGGCCGCACCAAGCTCCCCTACTCGCGCGACCAGATGATGGGCGCGGGGGAGCTGGTCTTCACCGAGCGGGGCATCGCCTCGGAGCACCTGGTCCCCGACCGCGCCCTCGGCCTCACCGCCGGCTACGGCCGGGGGGGCGGCAAGGTCACGCTCGGCGCGTTCAACGCCAGCGGCGACCTGTTCGGCGACGACACCGTCGGCAAGCTGCTCGTGGGCCGCCTGGAG
Organism: Pseudomonadota bacterium; assembly: GCA_005776735.1. GTDB lineage: Bacteria > Myxococcota_A > UBA796 > UBA796 > SXON01 > SXON01. The sequence goes on along the minus strand of SXOM01000340.1, from coordinate 1,183 downwards.
TGGGACGTCGGCAAGGCGAACACCTACACCACGTGGGGCGATCGGAAGGAGTTCGGTCTCGGCATCGGCGCGAACGCGTTCTACGAGATCGGCGAGGCCACCGACACCTGGGCGGTGGGCGGCGACGCGATGCTGCGGGTGGCGGGACTCTCGCTCCTGGTCGACGGCAGCTTCAGCCACCTCGCGCCGACGGCCACCACCGTCGAGTCGCCCGAGGTGTGGGCGGAGACCGACCGGTGGGGGGTCACCGGCCAGGCCAGCTACCAGGTCGGCCCCGTCGAGCCCGCGGTGCGGTTCTCGATGTTCGACGACAGCACGCTCGGCCAGTACTCGCACCTGTTGGTCGGCGGCGCGTGGCACACGGCCGAGGACCACGTGCGCATCGGCGCGGGCTACGAGCTGCGGCTCGAAGGTCAGGACGCGGTCGACAACGACACCGCACGCCTCTGGGCGCAGTTCAAGCTGTGAACCGCGCGGGTCCGAGAGCCACGCGCCTCCCGGGCCTGCCGCCCCTCCCCGAGCCGACCTTCCGCACGGTGGACGACGAGTGGGTGTTCCTGGACCCGTTGGTGCGCCGCGTCGTCGAGCGCCTCGACGGGGACGTGAGCCCGCTCGTCGCCAAGGGCGTGATCCTCGTCGCGCGACACCACGTCCGCGCCCTCGAGTCGGTCGACATCGGCGCCCTGGCCCGCGACGTCACCGCGAGCCTCCGGCCGGAGCACATCGTGGTCACCCCGCCGGTGGTCAACGCGGTCCTCCTCGCCTACGTCACCGAGGTCGAAGCGCTCGACGTCGTCCAGATCGCCGAGGGGTAGGGCGTCGGGCAGGACGCGGCGCCCCGGGGCGCGGGTCGGCGTCCTCCTGGGTAGAGGCCAAATGCAGCGTCGCGCCTCGGGGAAACAGAAACGAAGTCACCTCCGGGTCCTGCCGGGCCGGGTGAAATTGGCGCTCGCTCCGCCGCAGGTTCGCAAGCGAACCTGAGCTACGCTCGGCCAATTCCACCCGACCCGTCACCCGCCGCGTCACCGAACCGACCACCGGCAGCGGCGTTTGGCACAACGGCAGGACGCCGAACCGCGAGGGGCTGGCTGCACCGACGCCCGGTCGGCGAGCGTGGCAACGCCGAACTTCGAGCGGGTTGGGTGGGCGTGGCGGCGGATGCGGCGAGACGAGGACGCGGGCC